>JASJBF010000014.1 GCA_030066685.1 Kiloniellales bacterium
CAAGCCCGGAACGTGGGCGAACCAGGCCTCCAGCGATTGGCAATGCTGCGCCGCCAGGCGGATGCCGGCGCCCTGGGGACCGCGGAAGACGATGGGGATGGTCGGCTTGCCGCCCATCATGAAGCGGGCCTTGGCCGCATGGTTGACGATCGAATCCATCATCAGGGAGACGAAATCGAAAAGCTGGATCTCGACGATCGGCCGCAGGCCCGACATGGCGGCGCCGACGCCGCAGCCCGAGATCACGCCCTCGGCGATCGGCGTGTCGCGCACCCGCTCCGGGCCGAAGGCCTCCAGCAAGCCGCGGGTCAGGCCGAAGATGCCGCCGATCTGGCCGACGTCCTCGCCGAGGACGATCACGCCTTCGTCGCGCGCCATTTCCTGGTGCATGGCCTCGGTGATGGCCTGGGCGTAGGTGATGGCGCGGCTTCCGGCCGGCGGCTCGGGCTCGAAGGCCTCGCGGCGCGGCGCGGTCACCAGGGCCTGAGCCGTCTCCAGCTCGGGCTCCGGCAGGGCCGAGGCCCAGTCGATGGCATCCTCCACCTCGCGCTCCGCCTGGGCCGCCAGCCCGCCATAGGCGCGCTCGTCGAGCAGGCCCGCCTCGGCCGTGCGGTCACGCAGGCGGAGGATGGGATCAACGTGGCGCCACTGCTCCTCTTCCTCCTCCGTCCGGTAGCGCGGCAGGTTGGCGCGCATGGAGTGGTCGTCCCAGCGGTAGGTCAGGGCCTCGATCAGGGTCGGCCCCTCGCCGGCCCGCGCCCGCAGCGCGGCGCGCAGCACCGTGTCGTGGACGGCCGCGGCGTCGTTGCCGTCGATCCGGTGGCCGGGCAGGTCGTAGGCGGCGGCGCGGCGGGCGATTCCGCCGCCGGCAATGACGCCCGCGCTGGGGGTGGTCAGGCCGTAGAGGTTGTTCTCGCAGAAGAAGATCAGCGGCAGCTTCCAGATCGCCGCCAGGTTCATGGCCTCGTGGAAGATGCCCTCGCTGGCCGCGCCGTCGCCGAAGAAAGCGATGCCGACCGCGCCCGAGCCGCGCAGCCGCTCGGCCAGGGCGGCTCCGGTGCCGAGGCCCATGCCGGCGCCGACGATGCCGTTGGCGCCGAGGATGCGACGTTCGAAGTCGGCGATGTGCATAGAGCCGCCAAGGCCGTAGCAGTAGCCTTCGGCCTTGCCCATCAGCTCGGCCATCATCCGGCTCAGCTCCGCACCCTTGGCGATGGTGTGCCCGTGGCCGCGGTGATGGGTCAGGATGAAGTCATCGGGCTCCAGCGCCTTGCAGGCGCCGGCGGCAATGGCCTCCTGGCCGATCGAGGAATGCGCCGTACCCTTGATCCGGCCATCGAGGAAGAGCTCCTTGGCGCGTTGCTCGAAGCGGCGGATGCGCAGCATGGTGGTCAGCATGGCGACCAGGTCCTCGCCCTCCAGCGCGTTGGAGGGCTGGACCGGGTCGACCGTCTTGAGGATCTCGATCGTCGTCATCGCTCTCATCCGTAGACCAGCGCCGGCAGCCAAAGCGCGATCTGGGGGAAGACCACGACCAGGGCGAGGCCGATCAGCTGCAGCCCGATGAAGGGCCATTGCGCCCGGAAAATGTCATTCAAGGTGACCTCCGGCGGCGCGGCGCCCTTGAGATAGAAGCAGGCCGGGCCGAAGGGCGGCGTCAGATAGGCGATCTGCATCGAGAGATTGAAGACGATGCCGAACCAGATCGGGTCGTAGCCCAGGGCCTGAAGCGTCGGCAGGAAGATCGGCATGGTCAGGAAGAGGATGCCGATCCAGTCGATAAAGAAGCCGAGCAGGATGAAGACGCCGATCATCACCAGGAGGATCACTGCAGGCTCGCTGGAGATGCCGGCCAGCAGGGTCTTGGCGAAGGCGATCCCGCCAAGGACATTGTAGACGCCGATCAGGGCGTTGGTGCCGAAGACCAGCCAGAAGACCATGCCGCAGGTCTTCAAGGCCTGCACCAAGGCGCCGCGGATCATCTCCAGGCTGAACTCGCGCCGGACCCAGGCGGCCAGGATCGCACCGGCGACGCCCACGGCCGCCGACTCCGTGATCGAAGCGAAGCCGGCGTAGATCGAGACCAGCACGGCCGCCGCGACCCCAAGGGGCAGCGCGACCCCCTTCAGCAGGGCGAGCTTCTCGGCCAGCGACATCTGCCGATCCGCCTCGTCGACCGGCGGCCCCAGTGCCGGGTTCAGGCGGCAGCGCAGCAGGATGTAGGCGATGTAGAGACCGGCGAGCAGCAGCCCCGGCATGACGGTCGCGAGGAAGAGGTGCGAGATCGAGACCTCGGCGGAGATTCCATAGAAGATCAGGATGATGCTCGGCGGGATCATCGTGCCCAGTGACCCGCCCGCGGTGATGGTGCCGATCGCCAGCTTCTTGTCGTAGCCGAGCTTGAGCATCTGCGGCAGGGCAATCAGGCCCAGCAGCACGATCTCGCCGCCGATGATGCCCGTGGTCGCGCCCAGGATCACCGCAACCACCGTGGTGATCACCGCAACCCCGCCGCTGGTGTTTCCGGCCCATACGTGGAAGGCGCGGTAGAGGTCCCGCGCCACCCCCGAGCGCTCCATGACCGAGGCCATCAGCACGAACATCGGCACCGCGACCAGGGCGAAGGAGCTGACGAACTCGGCCGTCCGGCTGCCGATGATGAAGAGCCCGCCGGTCCCGAAGTGCGCAAAGGCCAGCACGACCGCGATCGCGCCGGAGACGAAGGCCAGCGGCACGCCGAGCATCAGCAGCCCGGCCATCGCGACGACGATCAGCAGGGACAGGCTGGCGATGTCCATCAGGGCTCACGGTCCGGCGCCTCGAGCTCAAGGCGGCCGCGCAGCAACCGCCAGGCCTGCAGGACGATGACGGCGAGGAAGAGGGCCGCACCCAGAAAGAGCGCGAACTTCACGATCGCGGGCGACACCGTGTTCCAGGAGGTCCCGGAACGCTCCGGCAGCCAAATGCCTTCCGCCGAGAAGCGGAACAGCGACTTCTGCGAGATCGACCACATGGCGAGCGCAAGGCCGCCCAGATAGACCGCGCCGCAGAGCAGGCTCAGCGCTTCCGCCAGACGCCGCCAGCGCGGCTTGGCCCGGTCGACCAGCAGACCGATCCGCATGTGCGAGCGCTCGACCATGCAGGTCACGCCGCCGAAGATGAAGGCGGCAGCCGCCAGGACGCCGGCGATCTCGTGGGCCCAGAAGGTCGGCGCGTTGAAGGCGTAGCGGGCGGCAACCTCGTAGACCATCATCCCGACGATCGCCAGGAAGCCCCAGGACAGGCCCCGGCCGATCCAAAGAAGAGCCCGATCGATCTGGCCCATGCCTCACTCCAGGATGGGGACCGCAGACGCGGCTTCGCGCCCCGGTAATGACAGCCAGGTGTGTGGCAAACTGCTGGTCCTCGCCTACAACAGCCCGAGCGACTTCATGTAGGCCTTGTGGCTGTCGACGATGGCCTGCGCGTCGGGTCCCTTGGCGCCCCAGTCGGCCCAGACCTTCAGCAGCATCTCGCGGAACTGGGCCGCGTCGTCGGCGCCGAACTCGATGAAGGTGACGCCGAGCTCGCCCTTGGCTTTCTTGATGGCCTCCTCGTCCTGCTTGGTCAGCCGCTGCTTCAAGGTCGCCGAGAGGCCGAGGCAGGCCTCCTCGAACTTTCCTTTGGACTCGTCGGAGAGCTTGTTCCACTTCGCCTTCGAAACCGACATCTCGGTCACCGGCATGGAATGCCGGGCGAGGATCGAGTACTTCGCCTTGGTGTGCATGCCGAAGGCGACGTTGAGGCCGACGCTCGCCAGGTCGCTGGCGTCGAGCACGCCGGTCTCCAGGGCGTTGATCGCTTCGGCCGGCGTCAGGTTGACCAGCGAGGCGCCGGCCCGGGTGAGCAGGTCGGAGGGCAGGCCGCCCGGGGCCCGGATCTTGACGCCCTTGAAGTCGCTGATCGTGTTTATCGGCACCGTCGAGGGGATCTGCTCCTGGGGCCAGTAGACGTTGCAGATCATGTGCAGGTCGTACTTGGCGTAGAGCTTGCGGCCGAGCTCCAGCCCGCCGCCCTTGGTGAACCACTGGTCGCGCGTCGCAGTGTCGGGATAGGCGGAGAGGGTGTCGCCCAGGACCGCCATGGCCGGGTCCTTGCCGGCGAAGAAGGTCGGCCCGGTGTACTGGCCGTCCAGAAGCCCGCTCTCGATCGCGTCCATGGTCTCGCGCGGACCGACCACGGCGCCGCTCGGAAAGACCTGGATGTCGACCTCGCCCTCGGTGGCGGCCTTCAGGTCGGCGGCCATCTCCTCGAAAGCCTTGGTGGTCGCCGCGTTGGCGCCCAGAAAGGTCTGCATCTTGAAGCTTTCCGCCGCCGCCGGGACGGCGAAGCAGACGGCCAGAGCGCCGAGCGCGGCGCCCTTCAGCAAGGAATTGACGTGCATTTCGGTGTCCTCCCCGATGGATGCGGTTTCTTGTCGTTGATGGCGTCTCTTCGCCGTCTTCAGGCCGCGACCCGGACCTTCTCCATGGCCAGGATGTCTCGGGTCTCCTCGACCGTGGCCGGCTCGCGGCCCAGACCGCGCGCGATTTCAACGACCTTGGCGATGACCTCGGCGTTGGTCGGCTGGCCGAGTTCGGTGAAGGGGTAGTCGCCCAGGCCGATCGAGATGTGGCCGCCGGCCTTGATGATCTTCTCAGCCAGGAGCAGCAGGTTGCCCTTGTAGTTGACCACGGTCCAAACGATCCGGCGGTCCTTGGGCAGGAAGGTGACGTGGGCGTCGAGCCCTTCCGGCGTGCCCGGGTGACCGGCCAGCATGATGCCGTCGGTCAGGCAGAAGCAGACGTAGGCCGGCTCGGGGATCACGCCCATCTTCATGAAGGCCTCGATCTGGCGCGTGAAGCTGATGTTCCAGGAAACAAGGTACTGCTTCAGACCGTGATGCTTGATGCGCTCGGCGAAGTGCATCAGCGTCTCGGTGGAGTTCTTGTAGATCAGGTCCGTGGTGTCGAACTTGACCTCCACGGGGTTCCACCAGTCGACGTTGACGCTGCCGACGTCCATCGGCGCGAAGTCGGGCGCCGTCGTGGCATCCTTCATCATCTCCTCGACCGCTGCGAAGCGGCCCAGGGCATCGGCGTCGTTCGCCACATAGCCGAGGGTCGGGTGCAGCAGCATCGGGCAGAGCGCGCGCACCCCGGCGTTGGTCTCCAGGTAGAAGTCCGCGCCGTGCTCGGGCGCGCCCTCGGCCGTGCGGCCGTGGTAGTGCAGGATCGCCGCGCCCTCGTCGTAGCAGGCCTTGGCGTCCCGGACGATCTCCTGGGGCAGGAAGGGCACGTTGGGGTTCTCGTCCCGCGGGGCGAGCTCGTTGACCCGAGCCTCGATGATGATCTTGTCCATGGCGACCTCCCTCGGCATCTATATCTTTTTTGAGTTTGGATATACGAACAACCGAGAAAAGGGAAGAAAATTATAACTTTTGAAGAATCGTCTTGACGGAACGCCTGGAATACCATAACTAAAGTTATATGAGCCGCCTGACCCGACAGCCACCGCCGGAGCCCCGGCCGCGCGCCGCCTCGCCACCGCCGCCTTCGATCCGAGGTTTGCTCGATCTGGTCGGCGGACACTTCCCGGGTCACACCATGCAGCGGGTCCGGACGCCGGAGGGGCAGTATCGCTACACCTACGTCAGCCCCGGGGTGAAGGAGACTTTCGGCCTCGATCCCGAGCTGCTTCTGGCGCAGGATGCCGTGCAGCACGACTGGCTCCATGACGAGGACCGTGCGCGTTTCCTGGAGACGCTGGAGCACTCGGCCGCGACCCTGGAGACCTTCGACATCGAGGTTCGGGTCAAGGTGCCGGACGGCCGCTTCAAGTGGGTCCGCTCCATAGGCCATCCCCGGCGCCTGGCCGACGGCACGGTGATCTGGGACGGGGTTGCTCTGGACGTGACCGATCGCCGCGAGGCCCTGGAGGCCCTGGAGCGCTCCTTGAACGCGGCCCGCAATCAGGAGACCTCGATCTCCCGCTTCGCCGCCATCGCCGCCCAGGACATCTCCGTCCCCTTCCGCCGGCTTCAGGACGAAATGGAAGCGCTCCTTGCGGCGCCGGACGCCGGGTCTCGAGAGAAGGTCGGCCAAGCGCTGAGCGATTTGGAGCGGACGATGCAGACCGCCTTCGGGTTGCTCGGCGTCGCTTGGCCGGGCGGCGAAGCTGCCGCGCCGGACCCGGGCGATGCCTCTCCGAGCCCGGTGGAGAGCCTGACCCGCCGGCAGCGCGAAATCCTATCGCTGGTCGGCGCCGGCCTGTCAAACCGGGACATCGCCGCGCGCACCGGCCTGACGGAAGGCACGGTCAAGCTCCACGTCTCCAACATCCTGAAGCGTCTGGGCGCCAGGAACCGGACGGAGGCGGCCCGCCTGATCGGCGGGCCCTGAGAAACCGGGTCAGCCGCTCTGATCGGGATCGCGCACGGTGGCCAAGCAGACCGTCATGAGCTGCAGGTAGTAGCCCCGGTCCTTAGGACCGCTGTCCTTCTCGGCCTGGGCGATGCGTTCGAAGAGATAGGCGGCCAGCGCATGCTCGTTGGTCGGATAGACGCCGGCGCCCATCAGGTCGCCGACCATGCCGGCGGCTGCCTCCGCCGCCTTCGCGCCTACCTTGCCGATACCGCCGATCGCCATCTCCGCCTCCTCTTCGCTGCACCGCCTAGATGTTGGACCGTCCTAGCGACGGATCAAGGCGCCCGGCGGCTCAGCCCAGATAGCGGGCCTGGAGGTGGGCCTTGAAGACCGCCGGGTCGAGCGGGCGGCCGGTGACCTCCGCCAGCAGCCCGTCGGTGGAGAGGCGTGCCGCGGCGCCGTGCACCTTCTCGCGCAACCAGCCGATCAGGGGTGCGAAGTCGCCGCGGCTCAGGGCCTCGGGGATCTCCGGCAGGGCTCGCCTGGCGGCGTCGAAGAACTGGGCGGCGGCCAGGGCGCCCAGGGTATAGGTCGGGAAGTAGCCGAAGGCGCCGTCGTACCAGTGGATGTCCTGCAGGCAGCCCAGGCGGTCGTCCGGCGGGCGGGCGCCGAGCAGGTCCTCCATGGCGTCGTTCCAGGCGCCGGGCAGATCGGCCGGTGTCAGGTCGCCGGCGACCAGGGCGCGCTCCAGGCGGAAGCGCAGGATGACGTGCAAGGGATAGGTCACCTCGTCGGCGTCGACCCGGATCAGGCCGCGCTCGACCCTGTGGGTGTGGCGGACCAGGTTCTCGGCCTCCCAGGCATGCCCCGAGGCGCCGAAGGCCTCGCGCACCAGCGGCGCCATGAAGGCGATGAAGGCGGGGCTGCGGGCGGCCTGCATCTCGATCAGCAGGGACTGGCTCTCGTGCAGGGCCATACCGCCGGCCTCGCCGACCGGCTGCAGCCGCCATTGCGGCGGCAGGCCGCGCTCGTACAGGGCGTGGCCGGTCTCGTGCAGCACCGCCATGAGGCCGGAGAGGAAGTCCGCCTCGTCATAGCGCGTGGTGATGCGCACGTCCTCGGGCACCCCGCCGCAGAAGGGATGGAAGGAGACATCCAGGCGGCCGTGATCGAAGTCGAAGCCGACCGCCTGCATCATCCGGCGGCCCAGCGCCTCCTGCCGCGCCTTCGGGAAGGGCCCGTCCAGGGGCAGCGGCGCCGGGGCCGCCGCCTGGCCCGCCAGGACCTCGTCCAGAAAGCCGGGCAGGAAACCCGCTAGGTCGTCGAAGACCGCCTCGATCCGCGCGACCGAGCTGCCGGGCTCGTACTCGTCCAGCAGCGCCGCATAGGGCGCGAGCTCCAGGGCCTCGGCCTTGGCCTGGGCGACCTGGCGGACCAGCCGAAGGACCTCCTCTAGCGCCGGCCGCACCGCCGCGTAGTCGGACGCGGGCCGGGCGCCGCGCCACAGCATCTCGCAGTGCCGGCAGGCCCTGCTGAAGGCCTCGACCAGGTCGGCCGGCAAGGCCGTGGCGTGGCGCCAGCGCCGGCGCATCTCCTTGAGGTTGGCGGCCTGCCAGGGATCAAGGCCGTCGTCCTCGGCGGCCTCCGCCGCGTCCAGCAACTCGGCGACCTCGGGTCCAGTCAGGAGCTCGTGCTGGGTCACCGCCAGGGCGGCCAGCTGCTCGCTGCGCGCGCCGGCGCCGCCCTCGGGCATCATGGTCGACATGTCCCAGTGCAAGACGCCCTCCGCCTCGCCCAGGGCCGAAAGGCGGCGGAAACGGTCTTCGAGCTGCTGATAGGCGGTCATTCCTGCTCCTGAAGCCAGGTTGCATCGCGGCGGCCCTTAACGGTCTCCAAAGGCCGCGGCGCGATTTTAGGTGTCCTGACGCCTGGGTCAAAACCCGGAGTAGCGCGCATGAAAACGCCCACCATCGAGCACCATGAGTTCCGGCCAGCCAAGGACGTCGCCGAGGAGACGGATGCCAAGTCCCTCTACACCCTGGCGCTCACGGTGCTGCCGATGGCCTTGTCGGGCTTGTTCACGGGCGATTGGAGCTGGCGCGGCATCGGCATCGGGATGGGCGCCGTGCTGGCCATGGTGCTGCTGCTCTGGCTGCTGTCGCGCGGCGATTTGCTGCGCCATCCCGAGCGGCGGGCGCTCCTGCGGATCGGACCGCAGGGCATCCGCAGCTGGTCCAAGCTGAGCGCCTATATCCCCTGGCACAGGATCATCGATGTCGAGCCGCTGAACTCGGATCCTCGGGCCTATGCCGACTTTGCGATCACGATCGAGGGGCCGAACCACTACTCCTATTCGGCCTTGGCCCGCTTCTTCGACAACGCCGTCCTGCGACCCATCGGCGGCCAGCCCCGTTTCACGATCTCCTTCGAGAACCTGGAAGTCGATTCCGGCGAGGTCGCCGCCCTGGTCGGGCGGATCGTCGAAGCCACGAAGGCTTAGCCTTCCGCGCGGCGGCGGTGGTAGAGGACGAAGATCACCACCAGGATCGCGGCCAGGGCGAACCAGGTGATGGCGTACTCCAGGTGGTTGTTCGGGACGTCGAGGCCGGGCTGCCGGCCCCGGAACTCGGTCTCGGGCAGGGCGCCAGGCAGCGCGACGGCGTAGAGCTCGGCCACCCGGATCTCCAGGCCGGCGGCCGCGGCCATCTCCCGGGTGTCGACGTAGTGCCAGACGTTCTTGGCCGGATCGTTGGCGGGCTTGAGCCAGGCGCTGCCGCGCCAGCCGTCGCGCAGCAGGATCGCCTCGAAGCTCTGCCGACCCGCGGGCACGGCGGCGGCGTCGGCCGCCGGCTCGGGCAGCCAGCCGAGCTCGACCAGGATCGTTCGCCCGTCGGTCAGGACGAAAGGGGCGTAGAAGTAGAAGCCGAGCCGCTTGTTCAGGTTCCGCGGGGCCGAGCGCAACAAACCCTCTGGCAGGAAGCGGCCGGCCAGGCCGACCCGGCGGTACTGCAGCTCCTCGGACCGGAAGACCGGCGGCAGCTCGAGCGCCGGCGCCGCGGCGCGCGCCCGCAGATCGGCGATCAGCTCGGTCTTCCAGGCCAGGCGCTCGACCTGCCAGAAGCCGAGGCCGAGCAGGACGAGCAGCGCCGCGCCCGCGACCAGGCTGGTGATGAGCGTCGGCCGGAAGCCGCTGCGGCCGGACCCGGGCATCAGTCGTCGTAGCTTTCCTTGCCGCCTTCGCTGGCCTTGAGGTCGAACTGGTAGGCGATCATCACGCCCTTCATGGGCCGCAGCATGGCCAAAGCGCCGCCCAGGATCACCAGGGTCCAAAGGATGGCGTGCAGCCAGAGCGGCGGCGAGAAGGCGCTCTCGACCCAGAGCGCCAGCGGCACCACCGCGGCGCCCAGGATGAAGATCATGAAGACCGCCGGGCCGTCGCCGCTGTCGGCCTTGCCGAGGTCGAGGCCGCAGCGGCCGCAGCGCGACGCCACCGTCAGGAATCCGGAGTACAGGGCGCCCTGGCCGCAGCGCGGACACTTGCAGCGCAGACCCGCGCTGAGGGGGGAGACCCTGGGGTAGTAGTCCGGACCCGACACTCCCGTCCCTAGATGCTGGCGAAGTAGACGAAGGTGAAGAGGAACAGCCAGACCACGTCGACGAAATGCCAGTACCAGGCCGCCGCCTCGAAGCCGAAGTGATGGTCCGGCTTGAAGTGCCCCAGGTAGGCCCGGAAGAAGCAGACGATCAGAAACAGGGTGCCGATGATCACGTGGGCGCCGTGGAACCCTGTCGCCATGAAGAAGGTCGAGGAATAGATCCCGCCCTGGCCGGGCTCGTTGCCCTCCGCCCAGGCGAAGGAGAAGCCGGCGTGGGAGTACTCGAAGGCCTGCAGGGCGGTGAAGGCGGCGCCCAGCAGGATGGTCAGCGCCAGGCCGATCAGGGTGCCGCGGCGGTCGCCCTCGCGCAGGGCGTGGTGCGCCCAGGTGACGGTGCAGCCCGAGAGCAGCAGGACCAGGGTGTTGAGGAAGGGCAGGCCGAAGGGCTCGAAGACCTCGACCCCGATCGGCGGCCACTGGTAGCCGGTCGCCGCCTTGGGAAAGAGCCAGGCGTCGAAGTAGGCCCAGAACCAGGCGACGAAGAACATCACCTCCGAGGCGATGAAGAGCGCCATGCCGTAGCGCATGCCGATCTGAACGATCGGCGTGTGATGGCCCTGGAAGGTCGCCTCCTTGATCACGTCGCGCCACCAGACGACCATCACAAAGGCGATGGCGAGCATGCCGACCGGCAGCAGCCAGACACCCATGTCGTGCATGTAGAGCACCATGCCAAGCGCGGCCAGGCCGCCGGCGATGGAGCCGACCAGCGGCCAGGGGCTGGGATCGACCAGGTGGTAGGGATGCTTGTGGCCGTGGTCTTCTGCGTGAGCCTCGCTCATGCCGTTCCCCTTGGTGCAGAGCCGCGCCGTTCCGAGCGGCGCTTCAGTTGACCCGATCGGTGCCGGAGGCCGGCGCCGCGCTGGAAAGCTGTCCGTCCTCGGCCGACCCGCCCTCTTCGGGCAGATCGTCCAAGGACCTCAGGAAGGTGTAGGACAGGGTAATGGTCCGGACGTCGGCCAGGTTAGGGTCGTCCTCGATGGCCGGGTCGACGAAGAAGCTGACCCCCATCTCCATCTCCTCGCCGGGCTGCAGGGTCTGCTCCTCGAAGCAGAAGCACTGCACCTTGTTGAAGTAGACGCCGGCCTTCTGCGGCGTAACGTTGAAGGTCGAGACCCCGGTCGTGGGTTCCGCGGCCAGGTTGCGCGCCTTGTAGAAGGCCAGGCCCGACTCGCCGACCCTGAGTTCGACCGCGCGCTGTACCGGCTGGAAGGCCCAGGGCAGGTCCGGATGGACGTCGGAGTTGAAGCGGATGGTGACGACCCGCTCGCCGATCTGCGCCGGCAGCGCCTCGGCCACGCGGGTTGTGCCGCCGAAGCCGGTGACTTGGCAGAACAGGCGGTAGAGCGGCACCGAGGCGAAGGACAGGCCGATCATGCCGGCGACCAGGCCGACCAGGACCAAGGCCGTGCGGCCGTTGCGCGACTCGGGGCGCCGGGGCTGCGGGGCCGCCATCAGGAGCCTCCCATCCGGACCAGCGAGACGACATAGACCAGAACCACGAAACCGGCCAGGGCCGCCAGCAGAACCAAGTTCTTGCCGCGCTGGCGCTTGCGAAGCTCGCTGCCCTGCTCCCGGTCACCGGTCATGACGCCAGGCCCGGCAACCCCACGGTCCGGTCGACCACCAGGACCGTGAAGATCAGGAAGAGGTAGAGCACCGAATAGCCGAACATCTGCCGCGCCCGGCGGTCGTCGTTGTGCTGCCAAACCCTGAGCGCGCTGACGATGAACAGCAGGCTAAGCGCCGTCGCGGTGATTCCGTAGACCAGGCCCGCGGTGCCCAGCAGCGCCGGCAGCACCGCGACCGGCAGCAAAAGCAGGGTGTAGATCAGCATCTGCCGGCAGGTCCGGTCGCGCCCGGCGACCACCGGCAGCATCGGGATGCCGGCGCGGGCGTAATCGCCGTTGCGGTAGAGGGCGAGGGCCCAGAAGTGCGGCGGCGTCCAGAGGAAGATCAGCAGGAAGAGCACCAGGGCTTCGATCCCGACGTCGCCGGTGACCGCGGCCCAGCCGATCACCGGCGGGAAGGCCCCAGCCGCGCCGCCGATGACGATGTTCTGCGGCGTGCGGCGCTTCAGCCAGATGGTGTAGACGAAGACGTAGAAGCCGTTGGCCAGGGCCAGCAGGACCGCCGCGGTCCAGTTGACCGCCAGCCCCATCATCATGACCGACAGGATCGAGAGGGCGACGCCAAAGCCCAGCGCGTCCTCCGGCGCCATGCGGCCCTGCGGCAGGGGCCGGGCCGAGGTCCGGGCCATGAGCGCGTCGATGTCGCGCTCGTACCACATGTTGATGGCGCCCGCGGCACCGGCGTTGACCGCGATGCAGAGCACCGCGACCGCGGCGATCACCGGATGGATCGCCCCCGGCGCGATCAGGAGCCCGGCCAGTCCGGAGAAGACGACCAGCGACATCACCCGCGGCTTGAGCAGGTCGATGAAATCGCCCACCGCCGTGCCGGAGGCCGCGAGGCGCGGCTCCGTCACAAGGCCGCCCATTGCCGTCTGGTCCGTCATCTCACCGCCTCGCCCCGTCCGACCCCGGTCCTAGCTGACCCGGGGTAGCTCGTCGTAGGTGTGGAAGGGCGGCGGTGAGGGCAGGGTCCACTCCAGGGTCGTCGCCCCCTCGCCCCAGGGGTTTTCCGCCGCCTGGCGCCGGCTGAACCAGATCACGTAGACCAACATCACGACAAAGAACACCGACGAAGCGAAGGACAGGTAGGAGCCTATCGAGGACACCCAGTTCCAGCCCGCATAGGCGTCGGGGTAGTCGATGTAGCGCCGCGGCATGCCCGCCGCCCCCAGGAAGTGCTGCGGGAAGAAGGTCAGGTTGACGCCGATGAAGGTGGTCCAGAAATGCAGCTTGCCGGCCCATTCCGGATACTGGTGGCCGGTCATCTTGCCGAGCCAGTAGTAAATCCCGGCGAAGATGCCGAAGACCGCGCCTAGCGACAGCACGTAGTGGAAGTGCGCAACCACGTAGTAGGTATCGTGGAAGGCATTGTCGATGCCGCCGTTGGCCAGCACCACCCCGGTGACGCCGCCGATGGTGAACAGGAAGATGAAGCCGATCGCCCAAAGCATCGGCGTGTCGAAGCGGATTGACCCGCCCCACATGGTCGCGATCCAGCTGAAGATCTTGATGCCGGTCGGCACCGCGATGACCATGGTCGCGAAGGTGAAGTAGGCCTTGGTGTCGACGTCCAGGCCGACGGTGTACATGTGATGCGCCCAGACCACGAAGCCGACCGCTGCGATCGCGATCATCGCCCAGGCCATGCCGAGGTAGCCGAAGATCGGCTTCTTCGAGAAGGTCGCCACGATCTGGCTGATGATGCCGAAGGCCGGCAGGATCATGATGTAGACCTCGGGGTGCCCGAAGAACCAGAAGAGGTGCTGGAACAGGATCGGGTCTCCGCCGCCGGCGGCCTCGAAGAAGGTGGTGCCGAAGTTGCGGTCGGTCAGCAGCATGGTGATGGCGCCCGCCAGGACCGGCAGCGACAGCAGCAGCAGGAAGGCGGTGATCAGGATCGACCAGACGAAGAGCGGCATCTTGAAGAGGCTCATGCCCGGCGCGCGCATGTTGAAGATCGTGGTGATGAAGTTAATGGCGCCCAGGATTGAGGAGGCGCCGGCCAAGTGCAAGGCGAAGATCGCCATATCGACCGAGGGACCGGAATGCCCGATGGTCGAGGACAGCGGAGGATAGACGGTCCAGCCGGTTCCGGCGCCGGTGTCGACGATGGCCGAGCCGAGCAGCAGCAGGAAGGCCGGCACGATCAGCCAGAACGACATGTTGTTCATGCGCGGGAAGGCCATGTCCGGGGCGCCGATCATCAGCGGCACGAACCAGTTCCCGAAGCCGCCGATCAGCGCCGGCATGACCACGAAGAACACCATGATCAGGCCGTGCGCGGTGATGAGCACGTTCCAGAACTGTCCGGGATCGTCCGACATCGTATGGAGGAACTGGATCCCGGGATCCTGCAGCTCCATCCGCATCAGGATCGAAGCGAGGCCGCCGATCAGGCCGGCGATCACGGCAAAAACGAGATAGAGCGTGCCGATGTCCTTATGGTTCGTCGAAAAGAACCAGCGGACGAAGAAGCCGGGCTTGTGGTCGTGATGATCGTGCGCTGCCGCGTGGGCCATGGTCGTCTCTCCTTCCCAGCCACTCAGTCCGTGGTCTTGTCGTCGTTCGCGTCCGCCAGGCGCAGGGGCGCCTCCGGCTCCTCGACCCGGGCGAACTCCACCTTGGCCTCCTCGACCCACTTGCCGAAGTCGTCCTTGGACACCGCCTCGATCATGATCGGCATGTAGGCGTGCCCAGTGCCGCAGAGTTCCGAGCACTGGCCGTAATAGGTGCCTTCCTTGGTGATCCGCACCCAGGTCTCGTTGATCCGGCCCGGAACGCCGTCCATCTTCAGGCCCATCGAGGGCACCGCAAAGTTGTGCAGCACGGTGCTGGCGGTCACCAGGATCCGGATGTTGGTGTCGACCGGCAGCACCAGGGCGTTGTCGGTGGACAACAGGCGCCGCTGCCCGTCTTCCAGGTCCTCGTCGGCGACCATGTAGGCGTCGAAGGTGAAGTTCCCGTGATCGGGGAACTCGTAGGACCAGTACCACTGGTGCCCGATCGCCTTGATCGTCATCTCGATCTCGCCGTCGGGGTTGCGGTCGGTCAGGTAGAGCAGCCGGAAGGAGGGGATCGCGATGATCACCAGGATGATCACCGGCACCACCGTCCAGACCACCTCGATCAGGGTGTTGTGCGTGGTCTTCGACGGGTTCGGATTGCGCTTCTCGCTGAAGCGCCACATCACGTAGAGCAGAAGACCGAGCACGAAGACCACAATGGCGGATATGATCCAGAGCAGCAGGTTGTTGAAGCTGTGGATCTCTTCCATCACCGGCGAGGCCGCCGGCTGGAAGCCCATCTGCCAGGGCTGCGGCTCGGCAGCGCCGGCCGTGCCGGCTGCCAGCAGGCCGAGCGCCGCCAGGGTCGCGAGAGACAGGAACCGTATCGTACGCGCCATCACTGCTTGCTTCCCAAAATCCAGGTTTTCATGAGGTGCCGCCACTGCCGACATGTCGCACCAACGCCAGCCGCCAGGCTCTGCACCGAAGGTCGTCAACCCGGCCGGACGCGCGGAACCTAACCCAAGTCCCCGGTCCTCACAAGTCCGCGAGCGGCGCTTCAGGCAAGGCTCGGACCCTCATTGATTTCTACGCCTTGGGCCTCGGGAAGGATGATCCCGCGGCCGCCTTCCTGCGCGATCGGCGGTGGCGCAGATGTCGCAGGAACCGCGGCTCGAGACCGGTTTCAAGATCGACCGCGGATGACCGCAAGAGCGCGCCGGCGTCGCTCCCTCGAACCGACGGCGTCTGGCCGAAATCGGCGAACTTGCGCGTCGTCGAAGGCGTCTTCGAGAAAATTCTAGAAAACAAAGGGTTAGTGTGACCGCGTGGCCGTGGCGCAACAACGCTTCGGGGAGTTATCCGGGCGCTGCATATCAGGCTTGCGGTTTCATGTCTTGTTAAGTAACGCTGATTCAGACTTGTCTTGCGTCACCGATGCCGAGGCCCGGAACGACGGAGCCCGAACAGGCGCGGCAGGCAAGATCAGAAAGAGAGAAAAGAGGCGTCCCGCAATGCAGCAGTACTGGGTCGTCGGCGGGGAGTACTCGGACACCCGCTTCCATAATACGGTCGGTCGTGACGAAACCTGGATCGGCCCCTTCGACTCTTACGATGCGGCCATGGCCGAATGGTCCAAGCACGCTTGGCACACGGTCGACGACTGCCACACCCGCTACCGCATCGAGAGCATCGACAAGGACGCCCCGCCACCCTGCACCGACTGAGCGGCGACGCGCTTTGCCCTGGCCGCTCCCCGAAGCTCCCGAGGACCGTCTGGCGCTGGCCAAGAGCTATCCCTTCGAAGCGCCTGCCGCGTGCTATGTTTTCGCCGCTGGTGAAATTCGGCCCATCGAGGAGGCCGACTTTGCCGGGCGGCGTCCCGTGCTGGCACACGGCTCCAACCGGGCACCGGCGCAACTGGCCCGCAAGTTCGGTCATCTGGGCGACGAAGACGGGGCGGTGCCCGTCACCCGCGCCTGGCTGCACGACTACGACGTGGTCTACGCCGCCCACATCACCCGCTACGGGGCCGTGTCCTCGACCCTGCAGCACGCGCCGGACTGCGAGGCGGCCCTCGCCGTGACCTGGCTGACCGAGGTCCAGTTGCAACGCATGCACGAGACCGAGGGCGTCGGCAACTATGCCTTCGGGCAGCTCGCCGCGGTCGATATCAGGCTCGAGGCCGGACCCTCGACGCAGCTCCACGAGGTCGCGCTCTACCTCGGCCGCCACGGCTGCCTGGCGATCGAGGGCGCCGCGGTCGGGCTCGCCGCCGTGCCGAGCCGCAAGCGGCCGCATCGTGCGCTGGACCAGGAGGCAATCCAGGCCTGGCTGCGCGCGCGGCACCGGCCCGACCAGGACCTGGACGAAATGATCCTGCACCACATCGCCGACTCCGAAGCCCGGCAAGGGCTGGCCCGGCGCCTGCAGGCCGAGGCCCTGCCCTCCGCGACGCCCCACTTCCGGGCCGCGGCGCCGCGCTGACCCGCCGGCCCGGGACTCGGGCCGGTCCTTCCCCGACGTTTGATCTTTGCCGCCGCCGGCGCAACCCTGTCCTAGCCCGCTGGCCGGGCCTACCGCAGGATGGGGACAGGAGATGACCGCTCTCACCACGCCGCCGCCGTCCGTCTCGAGCCGAGGGGCGGCAAACCAGCCGATTCCAGACCGGGACCGGGTGGACCGGGCCATCGACAGGGAAGGCCGGGACGGCCTGCAGCTCGCCCTCAGAGGCCGCTTGCTCGCCCTTCTGGCGATCGCGGTCCTCCTGGTCTTCCTGACCTCCTTTCCAGGCGTTCTCTACTACCACGCCCTGCTCGCGGTCTTCGCGGCCAACGGTCTGCTGCAGGGCTGGCTCGAAAGGTCCGCTTATCACCGCAGCTGGCACGAGTACCTCTTCGTGGCCTTCGACTTCGCCCTCATGAGCTTCACCCTGATCTATCCGAACCCCTTCGCCCAGGTCGAGTACCCGGCCCCGATGACCTTCCGTTTCGGCAACTTCATCTACTTCTTCGTCTTGCTCAGCGGCCTGGCCTTCAGCTACCGGCCGATTGTCATGGTCTGGGGCGGCCTGGTCGGCGCCGTGACCTGGACTATCGGAGTGCTCTGGGTTTTGAACCAGCCGTCGACCATCATCGCGGTCCCCGAACCCTTCGACCCGGACACCCTGGCCGGCCTGCTGGGCGACCTCGGCTACGTCGACCTGGGCGTGCGCTATCAGGAGGTCACGGTCTTCCTCATCGTCGCGGGCCTGCTGGCGGCCGTCGTCCTGCGGACGCGGCGCCTGGTGCTGCGGCAGGTCCGCTCCGAGCGCGAGCGCGGCAACCTGGCGCGCTACTTCCCGCCCAACATCGTCGACCGCCTGGCCCGGACCGAGGCGCCGCTGTCCCAGGTCCGCGAGCAGGAGGTGGCGGTGCTCTTCGCCGACATCGTCGGCTTCACCCGCTGGTCGGAGAAGCGCGCGCCGAGCGAGGTGATCGGGCTGCTGCGCGACGTCCATGGCCGCCTCGAGACCCTGGTCTTCGACCACGGCGGCACCCTGGACAAGTTCATCGGCGACGGGGTCATGGCGACCTTCGGGACTCCCGAGACCTCGCCGCGCGACGCGGACAACGCCCTGGCCTGCGCCCGGGCGATCCTCGAGGCCTTCGAGGCCTGGAACGCCGAGCGCCGGGCGCGCGGGGAGGAGCCTGTCCGGCTCTCGCTCGGCCTGCACTACGGCGCGGTGGTGGTCGGCGACATCGGCTCGGAGCGCCGCCTGGAGTTCGCCGTGCTCGGCGACACAGTCAACGTCGCCAGCCGCCTGCAGGAGCTGACCCGAAGCCTGGACTGCCGCGCCGCGATCAGCGACGCCGCCCTGCAGGCGGTCCGCGCCGGCGCGCCGGAGGGCGAAGGCAGCGCCCTGGACGGCCTCGAGCGGCGCGGCGAGCTGCCGATTCGCGGCCGCGAGGAGCAGGTCGGCGTCTGGGTCATCTAACGGCAACCCGGAGTTTCGCAGGGCATCATCCGCTCGCCCGGCGGGCCGGCCAGAGCGCCAGGCAGAGACCGAGGAAGATCAGGGCCGCGCCGGCGACCTGAAGCCCCGTCAGGCGCTCGCCCAGGAACACCGCGGAAAGGCTCAGGCCGAAGACCGGGACCAGGAGGAAGAAGGGTGCCACCTTCACGGCGGCGTAGCTGGCCAGCAGCCGGCCCCAGATGGCGAAGACCAAGACCGTCGCCAGCACCGCCGAATAGGCGACCGCGCCGAGGGTGGTCCAGGAAATGCCTCGGAACAACGCTGCCGGCGTCCCCTCGGCCTCCAGGGCGAGAGAGAGCGCCAGCATCGGCAGCGGCACGGCCAGGCTCATCCAGACCGCGACTCCGAGCATGTCGACCTCGCCCAGCGACTTCAGGACGCTGTTGCCCGAGGCCCCGCAGAGCGCCGCCAGCAGGATCAGGGCAACGCCGAGGAGCGCCCCGGTCTCGGCGCGGTTCACGACCAGCAAGGCGAGCCCGGCCACAGCCAGTCCGATCGCGATCACCTGGCGGCCCCGCAACGGCTCGGCAAAGACCACCATGGCGATCAGGATCGTGAAAAAGGCCTGGGTGTGGACCAGGAGCGACGCCAGGCCCGCCGAGATCCCCTGGGTCATGGAGACGAACATGAAGCCGTACTGGCCGGCACCGAGCAGGAGCCCGACCAGCACCAACCTCCGCCAGGGCACTGCCGGCCGCGGGACCACCAGGACGAAAGCGGCCGCTCCGGCGAAGCGCAGGAAGGTGAAAAAGATCGGCGGCGTGTCCATCAGCGCCAGCGCCGAGATCGGAAACGTCGCCCCCCAGATCAGGGCGGCGAGCACGGCAAAGGCGACGTCGCGCGGCGTCATGGCCGGATTGAACCGGGCTCAGCGGGTCGCAACAGCGACCCCGGCGCCCATCAGGAGGCCGCCCGAGATCCTGTTGAGGCGCCTCAGGGCGCGCTCGGAGCGGAACAGGCGGCCGGCCCGCGCCGCCAGGGAGGCATAGCCGCCCAGCACCGCCAGCAGGACGCCCGCGACCACGCTGCAGAGCAGCGCGAGGTCCCAGGCCGAGAGCGCGGTCGGATCCACGAAGGTCGGCACGAAGGCGACGTAGAACAGGATCACCTTGGGGTTGCCGAGCGTGACGAAGAGTCCGAGGCCGAAGGACCGTCCCAGACCGCGGCGGTCGCGCGACGGCCGAGCCGACCCGGGATCCACCGGCGCGCGCCAGCACCTGACGCCCAGCCAGATCAGGTAGGCCGCGCCCAGGATCTTCACGACCAGGAAGAACTCGCCCATCAGGGTCGCCAGGGCGCTCAAGCCGAAGACCGCCAGCACGAGGTAAAGGAGGTCGCCCAGCACCAGCCCCAGGACCGCCGCCAGGCCCGACCGGAAGCCGCCGGCGAGCGCCCGGGCGATCACCATCGCGCAGCCCGGCCCCGGAGTCGCGGAGAGGACGATCATCGCGACGGTGAAGGCGACGAAGGTCTCAACGCCCATGGGGCAGGCTCTCTCGACTCGCTGTCGGCCTGTCGCGCACCCGCGGTCCCGCTACCGGCCCCAGGTCAGCGCCAGCGGCGCCTGCTCGCGGGCCAGCTCCAGCAGCTCGGCCCGGGTCGCCGGGTGCAGCGGGGCCAGTGGATGGCGGACGGTATCGGACTTGATGACGCCGCCCTCCATCATCACGGTCTTGCAGGCGCGCAGGCCGCACTGCCGGTTCTCGAAGTTGATCAGCGGCAGGATGCGGGCGTAGCGGGCGGCGGCTTCGTCGCGGCGGCCTTCGCGATGATGGACCAGCACGGGCCGGATCAGGTCGGGCAGCAGGGCGCTCGGCATGGTGCCGGTCGCGCCGGCGTCGAGGTCGGCCATCAAGGTGATCGACTCCTCGCCGTCGAAGGGCCCCTCGACGGCCGTGCCGCCGGCCTCAATCAGGGCGCGCAGCTTGGCGGCGGCCTGGGGAGTCTCGATCTTGAAGTAGCCGACCTCGCCGATCTCCCGCGCCAGGCGGGCCAGCAACGGCACCGACAGGTCGACGCCGCTGAGCGGCGCGTCCTGGACCATGACCGGGATCCGCGCGGCCTCCGCCACCGCCGCGAAGTGCTCGACGATACCCTCGTCGCCCGCCTTGAGCGCCGCGCCGTGGTAGGGCGGCATCAGCATCAGCATGGCCGCCCCCGCCTCGGCCGCCCGCTTGCCGCGGGCCGCGGCGATCCGGGTCGAGAAGTGGCTGCAGGTGACGATCACCGGCACCCGTCCGGCGACCTGGGCGAGGCAGAGCTCGAGCAGCACCTCCCGCTCCTCGTCGGAGAGCAGGAATTGCTCCGAATAGTTGGCGAGGATGCAGATCCCGTCGACCCCCTGGTCGACCATGCATTCGAGCACCCGCTTCTGGCCCTCGAGATCGAGCCCGCCCTGGTCGTCGAAGGGCGTCGGCGCGATCGGAAAGACCCCGCTGTAGGCTTCGGTCATCGGCCGGCTCCCCTCACGGCGCGATGTAGGCGGTCTTGACCGTGGTGTAGAACTCGGCGGCATAGCTGCCCTGCTCGCGCGGGCCGTAGCTGGAGCCCTTCCGGCCGCCGAAGGGCACGTGGTAGTCGACCCCGGCGGTCGGCAGGTTGACCATGACCATGCCGGCCTGGGACTTCTTCCGGAAGGCGGCGGCCTGCTTCAGGCTGGTCGTGCAGATGCCCGAGGACAGGCCGAACTCCGTGTCGTTGGCGACCGCCAGGGCCTCGTCGAAGTCGGCGACCTTGATGATCGAGGCGCAGGGCCCGAAGATCTCTTCGCGGCTGACCCGCATCCCGTTGTTCGCGCCCAGGAAGACCGCCGGCGCCTGGTAGAAGCCCTCGGTCGCCCGCTCCAGGCGCTCGCCGCCGATTACCTCGCAGCCCTCCTGACCGGCCAGCGCGACGTAGGAGAGGTTCTGGTCGAGCTGGCTCTGGTCGACCACCGGGCCGACCTGGGTCTCCGGGTCCAGGGCGTCGCCGACCTTGAGGCCGGCCGCCGCCGCGGTCAGCTTCTCGGCGAAGGCGTCGTGGATCTTCTCGGTCACGATCAGGCGCGAGGAGGCGGTGCAGCGCTGGCCGGTCGAGAAGAAGGCGCCGTTGACGCAGGCCGGCACCGCGACCCCGAGGTCGGCGTCGTCGAGCACCACCATGGGGTTCTTGCCGCCCATTTCCAGCTGCACCTTCTTGTGGGTCTCGGCGCACGTGACCGCGATGCCGCGGCCGGTGGCGACCGAGCCGGTGAAGGAGATGGCGTCCACGTCGGGATGCTCGACCAGGCGCGCCCCGACGGTGGAGCCGCGGCCGACCACCAGGCTGAGGACGCCCTTGGGCAGGCCGGCGTCGTCGAGGATCTTGGCCAGCTCCCAGGCGCAGCCCGGGGTCAGGTCGGCCGGCTTGAGCACCACGGCGTTGCCGAAGCTCAGCGCCGGCGCGATCTTCCAGGCCGGGATCGCGATCGGGAAGTTCCAGGGCGTGATCAGGCCGACCACCCCTAGGGCCTCGCGGGCGATCTCGACCTCCACGCCGGGGCGCACCGAGGCGACCTTCTCGCCGCGCAGCCGCAGGGCCTCGCCGGCGAAGAACTTGAAGATCTGGGCGGCGCGGATGGTCTCGCCGATGCCCTCGGCCAGGGTCTTGCCCTCCTCCCGGCTCAGTAGGCGCCCGAGCTCTTCCTTGCGCGCCATGATCGCCGCGCCGGCGGCCTCCAGCACGTCGTGGCGGACTTGCGGGCTGGCCTCGGCCCAGGCGGGCTGCGCGGTGCGAGCGGCGGCCACCGCGGCGTCGACGGCCTCGGTGCCGGCGCGGGTGTACTCGCCGACCACCTCGGCGGTGTTCGAGGGGTTGATGTTGGGCGCGACTTCCCCGTCCTCGACCCATTCCCCGGCGATCAGATTGGCGTGCAGCATGGCCTCCTCCCTTTGCGCTTTGGCCCCTGTTTTAGTGCGAAGCCGTCCGCCAGGCCACGGGTGATTTCTTCCGCCGGCCGGACACCAAACGGAACCGACCACAGCTCCGAAAAGTCAGACAAGGCTCAGAAAACCCTTAGAAGAAATAGGACTAAGCGATTTTTTATTTAGCTTCTAAACCGCTTTTTAAATCATAATTGGCATAAATCGCAAAGGTTCGCTGGCATTCAGGTGAATGGATCGTCCGCGACCCATTTTTTTGCCTGCTTTTTCTCTGGCCGCGGAAGAAGCGGTCAGACTCGGTACTTCGGCTCGAATCTGCAGGGGTAGAGGTCTCATGCTCAAGAAATCAGCAATCGTGATCGGCTGTCTTGTCGTCATCGGCATCGGCGTGCAGGTGACGGGGATCCATTCCGCCCGCGGCGTGATCGCGCCGGCGCGCGCGGCGGCGGGCGACGTCAACTTCAAGCACATCATCAACCTCGCAGGCCGCGAGCGCATGCTGTCGCAGAAGATGAGCAAGGAGTTTCTGCTGGTCGCGCTGGGCTACAACGAGCGGGAAAACCTGCGGAACCTGAAGTACAGCCGCGAGACCTTCGCCCGGGTGCTGAAAGGGCTGCGCTTCGGCGATGCCGACCTGGAGCTCCAGACCGTGGAGGACGGCACGATCAGCGCCCGGCTGTCCCGGGTCGAGGAGCTCTGGCCGGAGTTCGAAAGCCTGCTCCTGGCAAGCAAGTCCAAGGACAGCATAACGGTGGAAAGCGTGGCGCGCATCGCCGAGATCCGCCTGCCCCTGCTGAGCGCCATGCACGAGGCGGTCAACGCCTACGAAGAGCTCAGCAACAAGGACAAAAAGGCCTTCTCGCTTGCCGAGCGGCTGGTCAACATCGCCGGGCGGCAGCGCATGCTGACCCAGAAGATGTCCACCGAGTACCTCCTGATCGTCTATGGCCACGAGGTCCAGGAGAACCGCAAGAAGCTCGCCGAGACCATGGCCACTTTCGAGAAGTTCCTCACCGCCCTGCTCGTCGGTGATCCCAAGGAGCGGATCATCCCCGCGCCGACGCCGCGCATCCGCTCTCAGCTCCGCACGGTCGAGCGGGTCTGGCAGGAGTTCAAGCCGATGATGGAGGCCGCGCTCAAGGGCGGGAAGATCGACCAGAACGCCATCGCGGACGTGGCGAGCTTGAACGTCACGCTGCTCACCGAGATGGACAACGCGGTCGACATGTACGAGGCGAAGTAGGCGCGAGCGCGCTTTCCGCCAGCGTCCCTCGGGCCGGCGGACGTTGTCGAGGGGCCGGGAGCCGGATAGCCTCGCAGGCGATGCGACCCGCGCTGCTGCTGCTGCTACTACCACTGGCTCTCGCGCTCCCTCCCCATGGGGCGGCCGGGGCCGACGATGCGGCGCGCAGCTACGACTGCGAGCCGCTTCGACCGTTCTTCTGCCGGAACATCCATATCGCCTGCGCCGGCCGGACGAGGATCCCGACGTCCCCGTTCAGGGTTTCTGTCGCCGGCGATCTTGCGACGGTCGACTTCGAGGGCCCGGAGCCCTCGGTTCGGGCGCGCGTCGGCGGCAACGGCGACTTGGTGATCCGGCTCGAGAGCGGCCGGGCCTGGATCCGCATCCAGCCGGACGGCCGCTACAGCCACCGCATCTACTGGGGCGGCGGCACGGCCATGAGCCAGGGGACCTGCGAAGCAACGCCGAGCCCGTGACCGCCGCCCGGCGCCGTCACCTCTAATACTTTAGCAAGCTCCGCGCCGACAGGCTCCGCATCAGGCCCCCGGGGGCTGAAGGTCCGGCCGACCAGGTCGGTGATGGCGTAGCCAAGGCACGCCCCCAAAGACAAAGACCAGGCCGCTCGGCCCCGTCTCCCCTTGAGGCTCGGGAGGATGTCAGAACTGATCGCTCTCCGTGGAGTCGGCCATGGCCGTGGTCGAGGCGCGGCCGCCGCTGATCGCCATCGACACGGCATCGAAATAGCCGGTGCCGACCTCGCGCTGGTGCTTGGTGGCAGTGTAGCCCGCGGCCTCGGCGGCGAACTCCGCCTGCTGCAGCTCCGAGTAGGCCGCCATCTGGCGCGCCTTGTAGCCCCTGGCCAGCTCGAAGGTGGCCAGGTTCAGGCTGTGGAAGCCGGCCAAGGTGACGAACTGGAACTTGTAGCCCATGGCGCCGATCTCGCGCTGGAAGCGGGCAATGGTGTCGCGGTCGAGATTGGCCTCCCAGTTGAAGCTGGGCGAGCAGTTGTACGCCAGCATCTTGTCCGGGAATTCCTTGCGGATGGCCTCGGCGAAGGTGCGAGCCTGCTCCAGGTTCGGTTTCGAGGTCTCCATCCACAGCAGGTCGCAATAGGGCGCGAACGCCAGGCCGCGGGCGATGCAGTATTCCATCCGGCCGTCCGGCTTGATCGGGTGAAAGCCTTCGTCGCTGCGGGTCGTGCGGTCGATGAAGGGATGGTCGCGCGCGTCGATGTCGCTGGTGATCAGCTTGGCGCTTTCGGCGTCGATGCGGCCCATCAGCACCGTCGGCACGTCCATCACGTCGGCGGCCAGGCGGGCGGCATTGAGGGTGCGGATGAAGGTCTTCATGGGCACCAGCACCTTGCCGCCCAGATGGCCGCACTTCTTCTCCGAGGCCAGCTGGTCCTCGAAATGAACGCCGGCCGCGCCCGCCTCGATCATCGCCTTCATCAGCTCGAAGGCGTTCAGCGGCCCGCCGAAGCCGGCCTCGGCGTCGGCCACGATCGGCGCGAACCAGTAGTGCTTGACGCCACCTTCGGCGTGTTCGATCTGATCGGCGCGCTGCAGCGCCTGGTTGATGCGCTTGACCACGGCGGGCACGGAATTGGCCGGATAGAGGCTCTGGTCGGGATACATGTTGCCGGACAGATTGGCGTCCGCGGCCACCTGCCAGCCGGAGAGGTAGATCGCCTCGAGACCGCCCCGGACCATCTGGATCGCCTGGTTGCCCGTCGTGGCGCCCAGCGAGTTCACGAAGTCGCGGGCATGCATCAGTTCCCACAGCCGGCGCGCGCCGAGCCTCGCCAGGGTGTGTTCGATCCGGATCGAGCCGCGCAGCCGCTCGACGTCGGCGGAGGTGTAGTCGCGCAGGATCCCTTCGTAGCGGCGGGCGTGCAGGTCGTCCGAGCGGGCCGCGTCGCTGTAAACCGCAAGGTCGCTGTCCAACGGTGCCATCTTTCTGTCTCCGATCAGAGCTGGCCGCGCGAGGGTTGCCGACTTGCGGCATGACAATCCAGGGGGCGGCCGTTATTTCTTAAATATCACTTAGCAATAGTCGAGCTTTTACCACAGATCTCATAATATTTCTTGAATTGAAGGTTGCGAAAACCCAAACATGGGAGGATGACGCCTTGGTATTCGCAAGACGTCATTGGCGCAGCTCGACAGGCCGAGGCGTCGGATTGTGCGGAGGCCGCCGACGCGGCGGTCAGGCCCGGCTGAATTGACGCGGTGGCGCCGCCGCCCGGTTCATCCGCGCGAAAGCAGCCCCCGCGCCGCCAGGTTCCGCATCAGGGCCCCGGGGCCGAAGGTCCAGGGCGGGGCCTTGTCGCAGGTGGTGACCCGGTTGGTCAGGCCGCCCAGCTCCGGGCAGGAGATGGTGACCAGGTCGCCCAGCTTGTGGGTGAAGCCCTGGCCCGGCGCGTCGCGGTCCTCGATCGGCGCGAACATGGTCCCGGCGAAGAGGACGAAGCCGTCCGGGTACTGGTGGTTGGGGCCGAAGGTCTGGCCGACCAGGTCGGTGATATCGCGGCTGATCTCGGCCATCGAGCTGGTCCCGGTCAGCTCGAAGCCGTCCTCGCCGGCGACCCTGAGGCTGATCGTAGTCCGCCGCAAGTCGTCCAGGGTGAAGTCCTCGTCGAGCAGGCGGATGAAGGGCCCCAGGGCGGTCGAGGCGTTGTTGTCCTTGGTCTTGCCGAGCAGCAGGGCGCTCCGGCCCTCGAAGTCGCGCAGGTTGACGTCGTTGCCCAGGGTCGCACCCCGGATCCGCCCCTCGGGGTCGACCACGACGACCAGCTCCGGCTCCGGGTTGTTCCAGGTCGAATCGCCGCGGATGCCGATCTCCACACCCAGGCCGACCGCCGAAAGCACCGGCGCCTTCGTGAAGACCTCGGCGTCGGGACCGATGCCGACCTCCAGGTACTGCGACCAGGCGCCCTCCTCGATCAGGTGCGCCTTGAGGCGCCGGGCGGCCTCCGAGCCGGGCTCGATCTGGGAGAGGTCGCCGCCGAGGACCTCGGTGATCGTGGCTCGGATGGACTCGGCCTTGGCGGCGTCGCCGCGGGCGTTCTCCTCGATCACCCGCTCCAGCAGGCTGGTCGCGAAGGTCACGCCGCTGGCCTTGAGCACCTGCAGGTCGACCGGCGCCAGGAACCAGGGCAGCGCCGGGTCGCGCGCGTCCTGGGCGCTGTTCGCCAGGATCGTCTCGAGGTCGCCCAACCTCGGCCCCTCCGCGCGGGCGAGGGCCAGCGGGTCCGGGGCGGCCATGAGATCGGCCATGGTGGCCGCGACGCCCGAGAGGTCGATCACGCCGTCCTCCCGGATCGCCACCACGCTGGGCCCCGCCGGGCTCCCGGGCACCCAGGCCCGCCCGACCAGGGTTCCCGCCGTGCCGTCCGCCGGCAGCACCGCCTCAGGCGTCAGATGTTCCCGCATCCCCGTCTCCCCTCTGCACCGCGCGGCTCGGCGGCCCAAGATATCGGGACAGAATAGCAGGCGGACACCAACTTGCCGATTTCCAGAAGTCACCCCCACCCCGGCCCTCCCCCATCGAAGGGGGAGGGAGAAGGTTGCGGCCGCCGTCATCCCGCCTCGGTCGCCCAGGCGATCTCCTCCGTGACCTGCCAGACCACGGCGTTGCGCAGGTCGCTGTCCTCCAGCTCGCGGGTGGTCGGGACCGCGTAGCGGGCGAGGCGCGTCAGGCCCGCCTTGGGCAGGTAGCTGCGGCCGGGATCGCCCAGCAGCACCGTCACTCCCCCGCGCGCCAGGCCGCCCAGCCAGCGCGCTACCCTTTCGGCCATGGGCCGCTCGTAGCAGACGTCGCCCGCGAGGACGACCTCCCAGCCGGGATTGGGCAGCCCGACGACGTCCTCGTCGCGCAGCGCCAGGGCGACGCCGTTGGCCTCGGCGTTAAGCGCCAGGGCGGCCAGGGCGAAGCGGTCGATCTCGCTGGCCTCGACCCGGGCCGCGCCGGCCAGGGCGGCGGCGATCCCCTGCACCCCGGAGCCGGCCGCGAAATCAAGCACCCGCTTGCCGGCGACCCAGTCCGGCTCGTCCAGCAGGAAGCGCGCCAGCGCCTGGCCGCCGGCCCAGGCGAAGGCCCAGAAGGGCGGCGGAAGGCCGGTCTCGGCCAGGTCGGCCTCGGTCGCCTGCCACAGCGGCACGACCTCGCTGGCCAGGTGCAGGGCGATCTCGGGCACTAGGGCCGGCCGCTCGACCGCCGTGTTGTCGCGGACGAAGGCGGCAGGGTCCTCGATCATCCCGGGTCAGGCCAGGGCCGTCTCGGCGAGGCAGCCGGCGCAGAGCAGCCAGCCGGTCCAGCGGTTGGAGCGGAAGCGGTCGATGCAACTCTGCGGGTCGTCGATGTCGAGGGTGCGGACCTGCCAGGCGAGCTGGACCGCCACTGCGGCGCAGGCGACGAGGTAGGCCATGCCGAGCCCGGCGGCGAGGCCGGCCGCCGCCAGCAGCGCCACGGTCACGGCATAGAAGGCCACGATCCAGGGCTTGGAAGCGGCGCCGAACTTCAGCGCCGTCGACTTGACCCCGATCAGGGCGTCGTCCTCCTTGTCCTGGTGGGCATAGATGGTGTCGTAGCCCAGAGTCCAGGCGATGCCCGCGGCGTAGAGTAGGATCGCCGGCAGGGCCAGGCTGCCCTCCAGGACCGCCCAGCCCATCAGGGCGCCCCAGTTGAAGGTCAGTCCTAGCCAGGCCTGGGGCCAGTAGGTGATCCGCTTCATGAAGGGATAGGTGAAGACCAGGGCCAGCGAGGCCAGGCCGAGCAGGATCGAGAAGCCGTTGAACTGCAGGAGCACAGCCAGGCCGACCAGCATTTGCAGGCCCATGAAGACGACGGCCCGGCGCGGCGTCACCTCGCCGCTGGGGATCGGCCGGGTCGCGGTGCGCGCGACCTTGGCGTCGAAGTCCCGGTCGACCAGGTCGTTGTAGGTGCAGCCGGCGCCACGCATGACCAGGGCGCCGATCGCGAACAGCAGGACGTAGAGCCAGTTCGGCCAGGCGCCCGCCGCGGCCGCGGCCAGGCCGAGGCCCCACCAGCAAGGGAAGAGCAGCAGCCAGGTCCCGATCGGCCGGTCGAGCCGGGCCAGGCGCAGGTAGGGCCGCAGCGGCGCCGGCGACAGGCGCAGGGTCCAGTGGTCGCGGCGGATGTCGCTGGCCCCGGCCGCGGCCTGGGTCGTTGTCTGGGAGGGCGGCGTCATGCTGTTATCTTGCCCGGGCGGCCCGGCCCGCCTCAAGTCCCGGTTCAAGAGAAGGCCCGCCGCGGGGAAGCGTCATGACCGACGATCAGGCGCCAGGTGATCAAGGCTCCGGCGATCGCGCTTCGGGCCCACGCCCGGTCACCCGGCTCTGGACCGAGGCGGAGCTCGGCGCCGGCCTGACGCTGGGCCTGGACCACGCCCGCGCCCACTTCCTGCGCAGCGTGCTGCGCCTCGAGCGGGGCGCGCCCGTCGCCCTCTTCAACGGCCGCGACGGCGAATGGCTGGCCCGGATCGAGGGCCTGGGCAAGGGCTGGTGCTCGCTCGCCGTCGAGGCCCGGCGCCGACCCCAGGCGGGCGGGCCGGACCTCTGGCTGGTCTTCGCGCCGGTCAAGCGGGCCCGCCTCGACTTCCTGGTCGAGAAGGCGACCGAGCTGGGCTGCGCCGCGCTGCAGCCGATGATGACCCGGCACACCGCGGTCAGCCGGGTCAACCTGGAGCGCCTGCAGGCCAACGCCCGCGAGGCGGCGGAGCAGTGCGAGCGCCTGGACCTGCCCGAGGTCCGCCCGGTCGCCGACTTCGGCAAGCTGCTCGACGCCTGGCCCAAGGAGCGCCGGCTCCTGGTCTGCGCCGAGAGCGGCCGGGCCAGGCCGATCGCCGAGGCGCTGCTTCCGCTGCGCCGGGAGAGCCCCGAATTCGCCGCCGGACCCTGGGCGATCATGACCGGGCCGGAGGGTGGCTTCGCGCGATCCGAGCTTGACGCTCTCAGCGACTTGTCCTTTGCTATCAAGGTCGGACTCGGCCCGAGGGTGCTGCGCGCCGACACGGCGGCCCTGGCCGCCATCGCCGCCTGGCAGGCGATTCTGGGCGACGGCCGGTCGCGGCCGCCGCTGCGCGATGGAGACTGACGCGACCCTCGTTCCTTCTCTCCTTTTCCAGGTCAGCGATCGCCCATGTCCGCCCCGCCGCAAACCAAGGGTGCCCCGATCACCGATAGGGCCGACCTGGTCCGCTACTTCGAGGCGGGCTGCAAGCCGGTCCAGGACTGGCGCATCGGGACCGAGCACGAGAAGTTCGGGTTCTGCTGGGAGAGCCTGCGCCCGCTGCCCTATCACGGCGAGCGCAGCGTCCGGGCCCTGCTGGAAGGCCTCTCCGAGCTGGGCTGGCAGCCGGTCTTCGAGAACGACAACCCCATCGCCCTGCAGAAGGGCGCCTGCAACATCACCCTGGAGCCGGGCGGCCAGCTCGAGCTCTCCGGCGCGCCGCTGGAGACCATCCACCAGACCTGCGGCGAGGTCCACAGCCACCTGGACGAGGTCAAGCAGGTCGCCGAGCCCCTGGGCGTCGGCCTGATCGGCCTCGGCTTTTTGCCCAAGTGGGCGCGCGACGAGATCCCGATCATGCCCAAGGGCCGCTACGACATCATGCGCGCCTACATGCAGAAGCAGGGCGCGCTGGGGCTCGACATGATGCTCCGGACCTGCACCGTGCAGGTCAACCTGGACTTCGCCTCCGAGGCCGACATGGTGCAGAAGTTCCGGGTCGGACTGGCGCTGCAGCCCATCGCGACCGCGCTCTTCGCCAACTCGCCCTTCTCCGACGGCGCGCCCAACGGCTTCTTGAGTTACCGCAGCCACGTCTGGACCGACACCGACCCCGACCGCACCGGCATCCTGCCCTTCGTCTTCGAGGACGGCATGGGCTTCGAACGCTACGTCGACCACGTGCTCGACGTGCCCATGTACTTCGTCTACCGCGACGGCGCCTACCTCGACGCCAGCGGCCAGTCCTTCCGCGACTTCCTGGAGGGCCGGCTGCCGGCCCTGCCCGGCGAGCGGCCGACCATGAGCGACTGGGCCGACCACGTCACCACCCTGTTCCCCGAGGTCCGCCTCAAGCGCTATATCGAGATGCGCGGCGCCGACGGCGGGCCCTGGCGCTCGCTTTGCGGCCTGCCCGCGCTCTGGGTCGGCCTGCTCTACGACCAGGGGGCGCTGGACGCGGCCTGGGATATCGCCAAGGACTGGACCCCGGAGGAGCACGCCTACCTGCGCTCGGCGGTGCCGCGCCAGGGCCTGAAGACCCCCTTCCGCGGCCGGCCCCTGAACGACCTGGCCCGCGAGGTCCTGGACCTGGCCGCCGCCGGCCTGGCCGCCCGCAAGCGCGAGGACTGGCAGGGCCGCGACGAGAGCTGCTTCCTCAAGGTGCTCTACGAGACCGTCGAGACCGGGATCTGCCCGGCTCAGGGCCTGATCGACGCCTACCTCGAAGACGACCGGATCGACTTCCAGGCGCTCTACCGCGAGTGCGCCTACTGACCCGCTGGCGCCCGGCCGGCCCCTTCACGACCGTCCCCCTCACGACCGACCGCCACTAACCAAGTCGAAAGACTCTTGGTGCTAGACGAGCGGGACCGCCATGCTGAAGATCCACAACCCTGCCGGCCTCTCCGCCTCCAACCTGCGCCACCACCATGGCGTCGAGGTCCCCTATCCGGCCAACATCGTCTTCATCTCGGGACAGGTCGGCGTCAAGGCCGACGGGCGCCTGGCCGAGGGGCCGAAGCCGCAGATCGAGATGGCCTGGCGGAACCTGCTCTCGGTCCTCGACGCCGCGGGCATGGTGCCGGGCGACCTGGTCAAGGTCACCGCCTACCTGACCCGGATGCAGGACGTCGAAGTCTACCGTTCGGTCCGCGACGAGGTGCTGGGCGAGGTCACCACCGCCTCGACCGTGCTGATCGTCGCCGGCCTGTCGAACCCCAGCTTCCTGGTCGAGATCGAAGCCTACGCCGCGGTCCACATCCCCGAGGCCGCGAACGGCGGCGGCCGCAAGATGGGCCGCGCCGAGGCCGCCCTCGCCGACTTCGGCAAGAACTTCAGCGAAGAGGACTACCTCCCCGAAGAAGGGTGAGGGCGACTCGCCCGGCGAGTCTCAGTAGAGCAATGAAACACTGCTGTCATGCCCGGACTTGATCCGGGCATCCATGGTCGAAGCCGCGCTCGGCCCGACCATGGATCACCGGGTCAAGCCCGGTGATGACACCTTGTAGACGGCCGGCAGCTACGCCGCAGTGCCGCCGACGGTCAGGCCCTCCAGCAGCATGGTCGGCTGACCGACGCCGACCGGGACGCCCTGGCCGTCCTTGCCGCAGGTGCCGATGCCGCTGTCCAGCTTCATGTCGTTGCCGACCATGCGGACCCGGGTCATGGCGTCGGGGCCGTTGCCGATCAGGGTCGCGCCCTTGACCGCCGGGCCCAGCTTGCCGTCCTCGACGATGTAGGCCTCGGTGCAGGTGAAGACGAACTTGCCCGAGACGATGTCGACCTGGCCGCCGCCGAAGTTGACCGCGTAGAGCCCCTTGTCCACCGAGGCCAGGATCTCCGCCGGCTCGTGGGGGCCGGCCAGCATGTAGGTGTTGGTCATGCGCGGCATGGGGATGTGGCCATAGCTCTGGCGCCGGCCGTTGCCGGTCGGCTTCATGCCCATGAGGCGGGCGTTCTGCCGATCCTGCATGTAGCCGACCAGCACGCCGTCCTCGATCAGCACCGTGTACTCGCTGGGCGTGCCCTCGTCGTCGATGGTGAGCGAGCCGCGGCGGTCGCTGATCGTGCCGTCGTCGACCACGGTCACGCCCTTGGCGGCGACCTGCTCGCCGATCCGGCCCGAGAAGGTCGAGGTCTTCTTGCGGTTGAAGTCGCCCTCCAGGCCGTGGCCGACCGCCTCGTGGAGCATGACCCCGGGCCAGCCCGGCCCGAGGACCACCGGCATCTCGCCGGCCGGCGCCGGCACCGACTCCAGGTTCACCAGGGCCTGGCGCAGGGCCTCGTCGACCGCGGCGCGCCAGTAGTCCGGCTCGACCAGGGTGGTGAAGGCGATCCGTCCGCCGCCGCCGTAGCTGCCGCTCTCCATGCGCTCGCCCTCGCCGACCACGACGTTGACGTTGAGCCGGACCAGCGGCCGCACGTCGGCCAGGCGCTGGCCGCCCGGCCGCAGGATCTGCACCGCCTGCCATTCGCCGGCGAGCGAGGCCATGACCTGCTTGACCCGCGGGTCCTTGCCGCGGGCGTAGGCGTCCAGGTCGGTCAGCAGCTTGACCTTGGCCTCGTGGCCGAGGTCGCCGAGCGGGTTGTCGTCGGCGTAGAGCAGGCGGTTGGTGCCCTGCGGCCCGCCGTCCAGGCTGCCGCTGCGCCCGGCGTGGACCGCGCGCACCGTCTCGGCGGCGCGGCGCACCGCCGCCTCGGAGAGCTCGCTGGCGTGGGCGTAGCCCGCCGCCTCCCCGGCGATGGCCCGCAGGCCGAAGCCCTGCATGGTGTCGAAGCTGGCCGACTTGATCCGCCCGTCGTCCAGCGACAGGGCCTCGGACTGCCGGTATTCGAGAAAGAGCTCGCCGTCGTCGGCGCCGGCCAGAGCCTCGTCGACGATGGACTCCAGGCGGGCGCGGTCGAGGCCGGCGCGGGTGAAGAAGAGGTCGTCGGTGGTGGCGATGTGACTCATCGGGGGCCCTTCTCGGAGTAAAGGCGGGCGCCAGGCTCGGCGCCAGGAAAATCCAGCCGGTTGCAGATCCCGGTCGATATAGTTCTACATATGGGCGCGGCCTGAGGCAAAGCCAGCCGGCCGCAGGCGGATGGGTGATCACCCTAGGCCGTCAAACGAGATCGCGGAGCCAGGAGGGGGAAAGGGCCGCGTGCCATGAAAGACCACCCGCTGCGACAGAGCCTGAACGACGAACTCCACGCCCGGCCCTACGCCAAGCTGGCGGCGCCGCTGCGCGCGCTGCACCTGGCCCTGCTCACCGGCGAAGGCGGCGGGGCCGAGGATCGTGCGCACCTGGCCCGGCTCTGCGCCCACTTCGGCGTCTCGCTCCCCCAGGATCACCACATTCACCTGCTGCTCGATTTCGGTGCCTTCAGCCTGAAGTGGGAGCGCCACACCGAGTTCTCCACCTACACCTTCTACGCCACCGAGGATCCCGAGGCCGCACCCTTCACCCGGCTTGCGACCGAGCAGGTCCCTCAGTCCTGGCTGGACGATCTGCCGGGCGAGGTGATGGCGGCGACCCGGGTCGAGATCCTGGGACCGAAGGCACCGGAGCCGTCCTACGAAGAGCTGCTCGCCTTCTTCGGAAACGACGCCTTCTGCGGCGCCGCGGCGGTCGGCGGCGCGGCGGCGGCCTGGATGGACTTCACCGTCGGGCCGAACGGCTTCGGCCGCTTGCTGATCAAGGACCGGGACCTGCGGCCCCGGCAGACCGGCCGCCTGCTGCAGCGCCTGCTGGAGATCGACACCTACCGGATGATGGCCCTGCTCGCCTTGCCGGTGGCACGCCGCCTCGGCCCGCAGCTCACCGAGGCCGGCCGCCGCCTGCTCGAGGTCACCCGACTGATGCCCGAGGTCGGCGAGCTGGAGCAGCAACGCAAGCTGCTCGGCGACCTTACGGCGCTTTCCGCCGAGATCGAGCAGACCGCCACGGTCAGCGGCTATCGCTTCGCCGCGGCCAAGGCCTACCATGCCCTGGTCCTGCGGCGGATCGAGGAGCTGCGCGAGACGCGTCTCGAAGGCCTGCAGACCTTCGGCGAGTTCATGGACCGCCGGCTCAGCCCGGCCATGCGCACCTGCGAGGCGACCGGCGACCGCATCGACCGCCTGTCCCGGCGCCTGACCCGGGCCGGCCAGCTGCTGCGCACCCGGGTCGAGATCGAGCTGGAGGCCCAGAACCAGGACGTCCTGGCGCGCATGGACCGCCGCGCCAAGCTGCAGCTGCGCCTGCAGGAGACGGTCGAGGGACTCTCGGTGGCGGCGATCACCTACTACGTCGTCGGCCTGGTCGCCTATGCCGCCAAGGCCCTCAAGGTCTCGGGCCTGCCGCTGGACGCCGACGTCGCCCCGGGGATCGCGATCCCCGTCGTCGCCGGCCTCGCCTGGTACGGGGTCCGGCGCGTCCGCCGCTACGTGACCCGGCAGAGCGACCGCCAGGGCTGACCCGAGGGCCGCGTTGACGCTTAGGAAATCCTTAGCCTCTCACCTATAGTAACGGCAGGAATCCGTTAACCATCCGAGGGCTGCGATTCCGCCCTCACGTCCCGGAGATCCCAGACATGGACTTCGCCATCGATGCCTTCAGCATCCTCGCCATCGTCATCGTCCTCCTGGCCGTCGTCATCGTCGCCATGGGCGTCAAGTCGGTGGCCCAGGGCTACGAGTACACCGTCGAGCGCTTCGGCCGCTACACCCGGACGCTCAGGCCCGGGCTGCACCTGATCGTGCCGGTCGTCGACCGGATCGGCGCCAAGATGAACATGATGGAGACGGTCCTCGACGTCCCCTCCCAGGAGGTCATCTCCAAGGACAACGCCGTGGTCCAGGTCGACGGGGTGGTCTTCTTCCAGGTGCTGGACGCGGCCAAGGCCGCCTATGAGGTCCGCAACCTGGAGCGGGCGATCCTCAACCTCGCGATCACCAACATCCGTACCGTCATGGGCTCCATGGACCTGGACGAGCTGCTGTCAGAGCGCGACCAGATCAACGCCCGCCTGCTGTCCATCGTCGACGACGCGACCGAGCCCTGGGGCATCAAGGTGACCCGGATCGAGATCAAGGACATCACCCCGCCGACCGACCTGGTCGACGCCATGGCCCGGCAGATGAAGGCGGAGCGCGACAAGCGCGCCGACATCCTCCAGGCCGAAGGCCATCGGCAGGCCGAGATCTTGCGCGCCGAGGGCGAGAAGCAGGCTCAGATCCTGGCCGCTGAAGGCCGCCGCGAGGCGGCGTTCCGCGACGCCGAGGCCCGCGAACGCGAGGCCGAGGCCGAGGCCAAGGCGACGACCATGGTCTCGGAGGCCATAGGCCGCGGCGACGTCCAGGCAATCAACTACTTCGTCGCCCAGCGCTACGTCGACGCCCTGGCCCAGTTCGCCACCTCGCCCAACCAGAAGACCTTCTTCCTGCCGATGGAAGCGGCGGGCGTGATCGGCGCCATCGGCGGCATTGCCGATATCGCCCGCGACGCCTTCAACAGCGGCAGCGGTGGTGGCGGCGGCAACGGCACCCGGCCGCCGAGCCCGCGAAGCCCGGTGCCGCCGGCCGGCGGCAGCGTGCCGCCGAGCGGAAGCGCTGCGCCATGAGCCCGCTGGAGCAGATCGAGTTCTGGCACTGGTGGATCGCCGGCGTCGCTCTGGTCATCATCGAGGTCTTCGCGCCGGGCGCCATCTTCATGTGGATGGGCATCTCGGCCGGGATCGTCGGTGCGATGCTGCTTGCGGTGCCGGACATCTCCTGGCAGGTGCAGTTCCTGGTCTTCGCTGTCCTTTCGGTCGGCTCGATCGCGGGCTGGCGGGTCTATCACAAGCGTAATCCGACCGAGAGCGACCAGCCGAGCCTGAACCGCCGGGGCGAGCAGTACGTCGGCCGGGTCTTCACCCTCCAGGACGGCATCACCAACGGCACCGGCGTGGTCCGGGTCGACGACAGCCGCTGGAAGATCGAGGGCGAGGACCTGCCGGCCGGGACCAAGGTCCGGGTCACCGGGGTCGAGGGCACGGTCCTCAAGGTCGAGCGCGAGGCCGCCGCCGTCCAGGGCTGAGCGCGCGGTTGTCGTCGCGCATCGCAACGCCGGGCAAGACGGATCGGGGCCGTGCCACCTGCCATTAGGCGCCACGTCGGTGGCACATCGAAAAGTTGTATGTCATGCTCTCGCGGCCGGGCGGCTCCCGGTCGAGACGTCCGGTTCATCGCGAATGGCGCAACGTACGCGAAACGGAGAAAGAGCATGGCAGTCGCCAGGTTGCTTGCGACCTTCCTGGTCGTATCCCTGATCCTTCACACCACGGCGCGTGCCGACGAAGAGCCGGATGCGACCCTCACGTTCCAATCGACGAACGTCGGCGTGGGGGTCGGCGTTCAATGGGGCAGCGGTGTGCTCACGCTGAAGGACGGCACCGAGCTTCCCTTCAAGGTCACCGGTGGCAAGCTGGTGACGGCCGGCTTCACCAAGGTCAGCGGCAAAGGCGAGGTCTTCGGGCTCACGAATGTCGAGGACTTCAACGGCAAGTATGGCAAGCTCGGCGCCGGCGGGGCCTTCGTCGTCGGCAAGTCGATCTCGGTCCTGGAGAACGAGGACACCAAGGTCAAGATACATCTGAGCGCGGACCAGGAGGGGGTCGAGATCGACCTGAGCGCCGGCGGCCTCGGCTTCGAGCTCAGGGAGTGAGCGGCACCCCAATCTAGGCGGTAACACGGTCACGGCACGGGCGCCGGTGACGACGGGCCAGGCCCGCCGTTCGGCGGCCTGACCTCGCTTCCGGCGCCGGCCGCTCTCCGGGCCTGCGCTGAAGGCGGCTGGACTCCCAGCGCAGGGCTCGGCCGCGACCCCTGATCGCCCGGGCGGCGGCCGGTGTGGCGCGGTCGCGCCCACTTGCGCGAAAGCGGCGGCGCGCCATGTTGGCCGAGCCCCCGGTGCCGAGGTCGCTGCAAGGGGAACCCGACGCCGTCGCGGCGCCGGTTAAGGCTTTGCCAATCTCGCTCCACTAGGACCTTGGTCAGGCATCAGCTGACGAGGCCACGCCATGCAGACCCTGACCGTCTCGGCGGTGCCCGGCATCCTGGGCGCATACCTCCGGCGTGCGCTGCGCGTCCATGTCTGGTTCATCACGGCGGTCTTCGTCTACGCCCTCTTCGGCCAGGTCGTACCCCGGCTGTTCGGCCTCGGGGACTACGCCCGGCTGTCGCTCTACAACGACGCGCTGCCGCTCCTCCTGGCCTGCTTCCTTCTGGCCTTCGCGATCGGCCACGCGCTTCATGTCATGTTGGTCAAGCGGCCGGCCCGGCTGATCGCCCATCTCCTGAAGGACTACCGGGAGCGCTTCCTCGACCCCGAACGCCTGGCCAACGCCGCGGTCCTGCTCCTGATCCTGCCGATCTTCTTCTCGGTCTTCACCTCCTTCAAGGTGATGATCCCGCTGATCGAGCCCTTTTCCTGGGATCCGGCCTTCGCGCGATGGGACGAGGCCCTGCACGGCGGCCAAGCGCCTTGGGAGCTGCTGCACCCGGTTCTCGGCTTTCCACCCGTCACCACGGCGATCAACTTCGTCTATCACCTCTGGTTCTTCGTGCTCTACGCCGTGATGTTCTGGCAGGGCTTCACCCTCGCCGACCCGCACCTCCGGATGCAGTACCTCTTGTCGACGGTCCTGATCTGGAGCCTGCTGGGCTCCCTGGCCGCCACGCTGCTGTCCTCGGCGGGGCCCTGCTACTACGGCGCAGTGACCGGAAAGGCCGATCCCTTCTCGCCCCTGATGGCCTATCTGCGCGCGGCCGCGGAGAGCCACTACGTTCCGGCGGTCGCCGTCCAGGACATGCTCTGGGCCGATTACCAGGCGGGCCGGCTGATCGGGGCGGGCGGCATCTCCGCCATGCCCTCGCTGCACGTCGCCTCCTCCTTCCTCTTCGTGCTCCTGGGCTGGCGGACCAACCGGATCCTCGGCTGGGCGACGACGGTCTTCTTCCTTTTCATCCTGATCGGTTCGGTCCACCTCGGTTGGCACTACGCGATCGACGGCTACCTCGCCGTGGCCCTGGCCTGGCCGCTCTGGCTCCTGGCCGGCCGCCTGCTCGACCTCGATCCCCTGTTCCGCCGCAGCGGCGCGCGGCCGCGCCCCGCCGCGGCTTGACTCCGGCGCGCCGCTCCGGCATGCGCTGATCTGGGATCCGACGCGCTGGGAGGGCGGACATGACGGATGAGCGCGCGCTATCGCCGAGATCGATCCTGGCGCAGATCGACCACTACCTCGACCCGGCGACCGGTGCCGTCAGCCCGCCGATCCAGCCGGCTACGACCTTCGCCCGGGGCACCGACCACGAGCCGCTCGGCGCCTACCGCTACGCACGAACCCGCAGCCCGAGCGACGACCTCGCCGAGCGCGTCTTCGCGGAGCTGGACGGCGGCGCCGAGGCCCGGCTCTTCGGCTCGGGCATGGCCGCGGTCACCAGCCTCTTCGAGACGGTCGACGGCGGCCGCCACGTCGTGGCGCCGCGGGTCATGTACCACGCCGCCCAGGATTGGCTGCGCCGCATCTCGCAGCGCCGCGGCATCGGCCTGACCCTTTTCGACGCCTCCGACCCGGCCGCCCTCGCCGGGGCGATCCGGCCCGGGGAGACCGACATCGTCTGGATCGAGTCGGCCACAAACCCGAACTGGCAGGTCATAGACATCGCCGCCGCCGCCGAGGCGGCGCACGCAGCCGGCGCGCTGCTCGGCGTCGACTCGACCGTGGCGCCGCCGGTCACCACCCGGCCCATCGAGCTCGGCGCCGATTTCGTCTTCCACTCGGCGACCAAGTACCTCAACGGCCACAGCGACGTGACCGCCGGCGTGCTGGTCGCGGCCAAGGCCGACGAACGCTGGGAGGAGGTCAAGCTGGTGCGCAACCTGACCGGCGGCATGCTGGGGGCCTTCGAGGCCTGGCTGCTGCTGCGCGGCCTGCGCACCCTGGCCATCCGCTTCGACCAGGCTTCCCGCAACGCGCTGGCGCTGGCCCGCCACTTCGAGGGCCATGCCAAGCTGGAGGCCGTGCTCTACCCCGGCCTGGAAAGCCATCCCGGCCACGACGTCGCCAGGCGGCAGATGACCGGCGGCTTCGGCGGCATGCTCTCGATCATGGTCAGGGGCGGCACGGCCGAGGCCAAGGCCGTGGCGACCGGGACCCGGCTCTTTGTTACCGCGACCTCGCTCGGCGGCGTCGAGAGCCTGATCGAGCACCGCGCCACCATCGAGGGTCCGCACTCGGCGGTCGCCGATAACCTGCTGCGCCTCTCCGTCGGCATCGAGGACACCGACGACCTCATCGCCGACCTCGAGCAGGCGCTGGCGCGGATCTGAGGCGCGCAGAAGCGGCCGTCGCCCCAGCGCGCCCTCTCTGCTACCCGTCTGCTGTCATCACCGGGCTTGACCCGGTGATCCATGGCAATGGCCGAGCGGCGGCATGGATCCCCGGATCAAGTCCGGGGATGACATTGAAAAGGCAGGGGCCGTGCGGATAGCGATCTCAGCGCCTAAGCCCGCTCCACCTTGCAGAGGAAGCAGCCGTAGAGGGCGGTGCGGATCTGCAGGTAGGCGTTCTTCGGGTCTTCCAGGAAGCGGCGGATCACCGGCTCGGCGTCCTCGCCCTCGACGATCTCCGAGGCCTCGTAGTTGATCCGCTCCTCGGCCGTGTAGCCGCGCACGACGACCCTCCGGCCCTGGAGGACCGGCGGCAGGCGGTTCTCCGCCGCGAAGGGCGCGCAGGCCTCGTTGCACACGAAGATCGGACCGACCTCGCTGTAGGGCCCGGGCACCGGCGCGGGCCGATAGGACAGGAGCAGGACCTCCTGCTCCAGGCCGATGCTGTCCAGACAATGGCGGCAGGGCTTGCGCGGATCGTCAGTGGGAAAGACCTCGACGGGCTCGCCGAAGGCGTCCCGGCGCTGCTCCCGGACCTGGCGGGCGAAGTTGCTGTCGAGGCCGACGACACGATAACCGGACATGACGAGCTCCCTTGCTGCAAGAGGTAAAGGATGCCGCCTTGTATCTCCGGGCCCGAGGTGCCGCTATCCGGAGCTTGCGCGGGGCCGCTTGACGCGCCGACTCGGCCCCGGCCTTATGGGGCCAGCGAGATCTGCGAGCCGCTTCCATGCCTTACGCCTCCCTCCGCGACTTCATCGAACGACTGGAACGCGACGGCCGCCTGGTCCGGGTCACGGCGCCGGTCTCGCCGGTGCTGGAGATGACCGAGATCCAGACCCGGCTGCTGGCCGAGGGCGGCCCGGCGGTGCTCTTCGAGACCGTCGTGGAAGAGGGCGGCAAGGCCTACGACATGCCGGTCCTGGCCAACCTCTTCGGCACGGTCGAGCGGGTCGCCTGGGGCATGGACCGGGAGCCGGCGCAGCTCCGCGAGGTCGGCGAGACCCTGGCCTTCCTGCGCCAGCCCGAGCCGCCGGGCGGCCTGCGCGAGGCCTGGGAGAAGTGGCCGCTCCTGAAGCAGGTCCTGGCTATGCGGCCCAAGACCGTCTCGCGGGCGCCCTGCCAGGAGGTCGTCCTCCAGGGCGACGACATCGACCTTTCGGCCCTGCCGGTCCAGACCTGCTGGCCGGACGAGCCGGCGCCCCTGATCACCTGGCCGCTGATCGTGACCCGGGGCCCCGACCCCGAGGGCGACAAGGCCGATTCCTTCAACCTCGGCATCTACCGGATGCAGGTGATCGGGCGCGACCGGACCCTGATGCGCTGGCTGAAGCACCGCGGCGGCGCCCAGCACCACGCCCGCTGGAAGCAGTCCCGGCCGGAGCCCCTGCCCGCCGCCGCCGTCATCGGCGCCGATCCCGGCACCATCATCGCCGCCGTGACCCCGGTCCCCGATACCCTGTCCGAGTACCACTTCGCCGGCCTGCTGCGCGGCCAGAAGGTCGAGCTGGTCGACTGCAAGACCGTGCCCCTCAAGGTCCCGGCGGCCGCCGAGATCGTCCTGGAGGGCGAGGTCAGCCTCCAGGACTATCGCGACGAGGGCCCCTACGGCGACCACACCGGCTACTACAACGCGGTCGAGCCCTTTCCGGTCTTCACCGTCAAGGCGATCACCCGGCGCCGGGCGCCGATCTACCTCTCGACCTTCACCGGCCGGCCGCCGGACGAGCCCTCGGTCCTGGGCGAGGCCCTGAACGAGGTCTTCGTCCCCCTGCTGCAGCAGCAGTTCCCCGAGATCCGAGATTTCTGGCTGCCGCCCGAGGGCTGCAGCTACCGGGTCGCGGTGGTCTCGATGAAGAAGGCCTATCCCGGACACGCCAAGCGGGTCATGCTCGGCGTCTGGTCCTACCTGCGCCAGTTCATGTACACCAAGTGGGTCATCGTGGTGGACGACGACATCGACGCCCGCGACTGGAAGGACGTGATCTGGGCGGTCTCGACCCGCATGGACCCGGCCCGCGACATCACCCTGATCGAGAACACGCCGATCGACTATCTGGACTTCGCCTCGCCGGAGAGCGGCCTGGGCTCCAAGATCGGCCTGGACGCCACCGACAAGTGGCCGCCCGAGACCAAGCGCGAATGGGGCCGCAAGATCCGCATGACCGACGCCGTGGTCGAGAAGGTCGACCGGATGTGGGCGGACCTTGGCCTGCCCGGCAGCGGCAAGGCGATCTGGAAGTAGGGACCCGAAAAAGTCCGCTTTCCCGTCCAAATGGGTGAGGACGCTGGCGCGCCGCCGAACTAGGATCGGGCGGCTTGACCACGACGGCAGGGTGCCCCCGCCCTGCCGAAGCCTCGCAGCCCCCCGTACTGATCGTCCGCAAACGAAGGAGGCAGAATGCCGCCGTTCTCGGAGTCCGTCCTATGCCGCCTGAGGCTGGCCGTGATCGCCGGCCTCCTGGTCGGCGGCCTGACCTCGACCGCCGCCTATCCACAAGAGGGGTTTTGGCCGCACGCCTGCGACCTGCTGGTCGAGGCCGGGGCCGACAGCCGCCTGGGCGGCAGCACCGAAGTCACCGCACGCCTGGAGTTCGAGCGCGAAGGCGCCCAGGTCACGACCTGTTCGCTCGCCAATGGCACCAAGGTCGCGACCCTCATGGTGCTGCGAAACCTGGGAGGGCCGGCCGAGGGCGGGCCTGCCGACCTGCTGAAGGCCCACGCCGCCTCGGTGAACGCGGCGCTCTCCGGAGCGCAGAGGCTCGCCTTCGAGCCCCTGCCGGCCCTGGGCGCCGGTGCCGCCTGGAGCCCGGGACTGAACCAGATCACCCTGTTCAAGGAGGACGGCAGCCTCCTGACCCTTGGGCTCTCCGGGCCCGCGGCGCGAAAGACCGCGGTCGAGCTGCTCAAGAACGTGCTGGAACGGCTGAATCTGGCGGATCTCGGGCGGAAGTCCGGGTGACCGCGACCTCCCGGCGCAGGCCCGAGGACTGCGGTCCTAATCGTTCCATTTAAACAATATTGAAGGATTCTCTGCGATCCTGAGCGGCGCGGCAGTACACCACCGGCGGGGGCGGCCATCGGGCCGGGCTTGCGCCAGACTTACGAAAGACCCGAAAGCTCGTGATACCACCGGAAATCGAAGGCCTGCTCGGAGATCTTCAGCTCCACCCGCCGGCAAAACCGGCGGCGCTGGACGCAATCGAGCGCGCGCTGACCTTCCCGCTGCCCGGGCAGTACAAGGCCTTCATGATGTACTCCAACGGCGCCGAAGGCAGCATTTCGACCAACCACTTGCATCTTTGGCGCCTGGAAGACCTGATCGACTGGAACCAGAAGTACCAGTTGGAGGAGAAGGCGCCGGGCCTCTTCGCCTTCGGCGGCAACGGCGGCGCCGAGGCCTATGCCTTCGACACCATCACGCTGGGCCTGCCGATCGTCATGGTGCCCTTCATCGGCATGTCCCGGAAGGCCGCCATCTTCGTGGCGCCCGGCTTCAACAGCTTCCTGAAGATGCAGGCCAAGGCCGACTTCGTCGAACGGATCTACGGCGGCTGAGCCCCTCCCGGCCGGCCAGGCCGGCGGAGCAAGCCCCCGCGCGCGGGGGGCTGGACAGGGCCGCGCCGACGGCCAAGAATTCCCGAAAGCCAGAAACGCCGAAACCGGGAGGACGCCGATGGGCTGCTGCCACTACTATGCGCCGAGCGAAGGGGGCGACGAGGCCTTCTCGGTCGACATGTCGGCGATCACCTTCGGCCGCGGCGTCCTGAAGGAGGCCGGCGACCACGCCGCGGCGCTCGGCATCTCGCGCATCGCCCTGATGACCGACGCCCGCCTGGCAGAGCTCGAGCACACGGCCATCGTCAAGGATGCGCTGCAGTCCGCCGGCCTGGACGTGGTGCTCTACGACGAGGTCCAGGTCGAGCCGACCGACGGGTCCTTCCAGGCGGCCAGCCGCTTCGCCGGCGAGTCCGGGGTCGACGGCTTCCTCTCCCTGGGCGGCGGCTCGGTGATCGACACCACCAAGGCGGCCAACCTCTATTCCAGCCACCCGGCCGAGTTCCTGACCTACGTCAACGCGCCGATCGGCGGCGGCCAGGCGATCCCCGGGCCGCTCAAGCCGCACATCGCGTGCCCGACGACCAGCGGCACCGGCAGCGAATGCACCGGGATCGCGGTCTTCGATCTCTTGGCCATGAAGGCCAAGACCGGGATCGTCTCGCGCCGGCTGCGGCCCGCCATGGCGCTGATCGACCCGGAGACGACGCGCAGCCTGCCCAAGAACGTGGTCGCCGCCAGCGCCTTCGACGTCCTGAGCCACGCCCTGGAGTCCTACACCGCCCAGCCCTACTCTCAGCGCGCCGCCCCGGCCAAGCCGTCGCTGCGCCCGATGAGCCAGGGCGCCAATCCTTGGAGCGACCTGGGCTGCCGCGAGGCGGTGCGGATCCTAGGCGAATACATGGTCCGGGCGGTCGACGACGCCGAGGACGATGAGGCCCGGGGGCAGCTGATGTGGGCGGCGACCCTGGCCGGGATCGCCTTCGGCAACGCCGGCTGCCACGCGCCCCACGGCATGTCCTATTCGGTCTCGGGCCTGGTCCGCGACTTCCGCCCTGAAGGCTATCCGGCGGCGCTGCCGATCGTGCCCCACGGCATGTCGGTCATCGTCAACGCGCCCTCGGTCTTCCGCTTCACCGCCGAGGCCTGCCCCGAGCGCCACCTCGAGGGCGCCCGGCTGCTGGGCGCCGAGACCCGGGGCGCGACCCCGGCGGACGCCGGCGAGGTCCTGGCCGGCGAGATCATCGGCCTGATGCGCAAGACCGAGATGCCCAACGGCCTGAGCGGGGTCGGCTACGGCGAGGCCGACGTGGCGGCCCTGACCGAGGGTTCCTTCCCCCAGAAGCGCCTGCTGGACAACGCACCCCGGGAAATCAGCAAGCCGGTGCTCTCGGATCTCTACGTCTCCGCCCTCGCCTACTGGTAGGAAATCCCGCCTTTCCCCGGAGGCGCCGATCCCGCGGCGGCCGCCCCCGGCCGCCGCGTTAAGGATTCCTTCACAGCTGGTCACCGAAATGTCACAGGTCTCATCGGACTTCGGTGCCTAAATATGGCCCACTGCAAGAGCTTAGGGTGGCCACTTATAAGCTCCTGAATCAGAACGGTGATCAGTCGTCGCCTTAACCGACTGTTATTCACTTCACAAAGAAGATGGCCGCCGCTGACCGCGACGTGCCCCCTCGATCGAATAAGCACCGGCGCTTCCGCCGGGCCTTGATCCGCTGAGGAGCAGCAGGAGGCGAATATGCGTTTCACGGAGACCCTGAGCCTTATGCCCGATTCCTTTCTTTTCTGGTTGATGATCGCCCTGGTCGCGACCCTCGCGCTCTATTTCACGCGCGAACCCGGCCACCGCGCGATCCTTCATCTCGGCAGGGCGCTGAACTACGTCTGCCGCCTCGGCGCGGCCTCGATGATCCGCGCCGAAAAGCACCTGCAGCTGCGCAACCGCGAGGTTCTCCTGGCCGCCGGCCGCGAAGAGGCCGAGCGCCACATCGAGCGGGAGTTCGAGCGCCTGGAGGCCGCGGTCCACCGGGACCTGGCCCAGTGCCCGAGCCTGCACCGCAAGATCCAGGAGCAGGTCACCCAGATCGAGGAGGACCTGCAGGCCAGCGTCGAGGTGCCGCCGGCGCCCCCGGGCTGGGTCAAGGCGGTCCAGGCGGTGGCGCAGATTCCGGATTCCGGCGACGGCATGGTCTCCAAGATCCTGGAGAACATCCACCAGTCGCTGGTCAAGGCCCAGGAGCAGGCGCTGGACGAGTACCGCGGCGCCACCCAGGAACGCCACGCCCACCTCAAGAGCATGATGCCGCACTGGCGCAAGCTGATTGACCTGGTCGGCCAGGCCGACAAGCGGGCCAACAAGATCATGGACCACGCCAAGGTCCTCGACCGCCACATGGACGAATACGAGCAGATTCTCAAGCGGGACGACCGGGCGGTCCGCAAGCTGTCGTCGTCCTCGCTGGTCGACTTCCTGATTGCGGTCTTCGTTCTGACCATCGCGATCGGCGGCGCGGTGATCAACTTCCACCTGATCGCCCGGCCGATGGCCGAGATGGTCGGCGGCAACACCCTAATCGGCGCCTTCAAGACCGCCGACGTCGCCGCCCTGGTGATCATCCTGCTCGAGATCACCATGGGCCTCTTCCTGATGGACTGCCTGCGCATCACCCGGCTCTTCCCGGTGGTCGGCGCGCTCTCCGACAGGCTGCGCAAGATCATGATGCTGTCCGCCTTCAGCCTCCTATTCTTCCTGGCAAGCATCGAGGCCGGCCTGGCCTACATGCGCGAGATCCTGGTCCAGGACGAGCTGGCGACCAGCGCCCTGCTGCGCGGCGAGGCCGCCGGCAGCGTCGCGGTCAGTTTCCAGTGGATCACCACCCTGGCGCAGATGGGCATGGGCTTCATCCTGCCCTTCGCGCTTACCTTCGTGGCGATTCCCTTGGAGACCTTCTTCAAGTCCCTGCGCACCGTCTCCGGCCTGGTGACCGGCGGTGTGCTCAAGGGCATCGCGGTGGCCCTGCGGCTGACCGGCGGCTTCTTCAAGTACATCTCGGAGCTGCTGATCGACCTCTACGACCTCTTCATCTTCTTCCCGCTGTGGGTCGAGCGCCAGTTCAGGCACGGCGACCCGCAGCGCAAGGCCAAGACGGCCCACGTGCAAGAGAGGTACTGAGCATGAAACGCGTCGTATCCCTGGCAGCCCTGGCCTTGGCGGTCGTGCTGGGCTCCTGCTCCGGCGAGGCCCAGAAGCCCGGCAAGGGCGTCTACATGCTGCTGGACACCTCCGGCACCTATACCCTGGAAATGAAGAAGGCGCAGCAGATCATCAACGTGATCCTGGCGCGCCTGGACCCGGGCGATTCCTTCGCGGTCGCCCGGATCGACACCGGCAGCTTCTCGGAGAAGGATATCGTCGCCAAGGTGACCTTCGACGAGCGGCCCTCCATGGCCAACCAGCAGAAGCTGAAGTTCAAGGAGAACATCGACAAGTTCGTGAAGTCTCTGAAGCCGGCCTCCTATACCGACATCACCGGCGGCATCCTGCAGGCGACCGAGTTCCTGGAGGAGAAGGACCACGGCGAGAAGATCATCATCATCTTCTCGGACATGGCCGAGGACCTGAAGAAGGGCTACAAACGCGACCAGGCCTTCACCCTGGACGGCTTCCGGGTCGTGGCGCTCAACGTCACCAAGCTCAAGAGCGACAACTTCGATCCGGACGAATACCGTAGCCGTCTGGACGCCTGGGAGGCCCGCGTCGTCAACGGCGGCGGCGAGTGGCGCAAGATCAACGACCTCGACACCCTGGACCGGATCTTCGGCTAGAGCACGATGATATGAGGTTGAACCAAACTCATATCTGAATCGTGCTCTAACCTGTTGAAATAGAGCGGGATTCAGATTTGAAGTCGATTGGACTTCAAATCATCGCGCTCTAGGGCCCTATCCGCGAGGACCAAACACCCCAAGACCGAACACCCCAACGATCATAGGCACCTCCTCGAAACCGCCGGGCGTCCCAGAAAAGGGACGCCCGGTTTTCGTTTGACCGCGGCTTTTCCTCGGTCTCGAAATGGCGGAGACTCCGGTAATGCGATGGTTCTCATCCTGGCGGCGGCGGCGCGCGGCGAAGCGCTACGCGCAGTGCCTCGGTCCGTGCCTGCTCAGGCACTTCGGCAATTCGCAGACCTATACCCGCGCCCAGATCCAGCGCTGCGTGACGAAGGCCGGGCTGACCCCGCGCTACATCGCCCTTGGCTATGCATCCTTCCTGGAGGAAAGCGATTTCGAGGCCCTGGTGCCGGGCCTGCCGATCCGGATCGGCTACGAAGAGGCCCGCGCGCTGGTCGCGCGGTATCGTCCGTATCGAGGCGAGTATGTCCCTCAGACCGCGATGAACGCCCACGCCGGACAGAAGACCTATCTCGACTAGACAAGGCCGCGATTCTTCGAACCGGGACGGACCGAAGCGAGGACACGCGAATGTTCTTGAAAGGAAGGTTCGCGGTCGCGCCCAGCGCGACCGACACCGGCATGCTGCGGGCCGTGCTGACCGAAGGGGCGGAGCAGCAGATCCGGGAGAAGACGCTCCTCGGCGGCCGCCTCGGCGGGCCGGACGACATCGCGGCGGTGGTCGCCTTCCTCGCCGGTCCCGAGGCTGCCTGGATCGCCGGCTAGCGCACTTCCCGATCAGACGCGTTCGCGTCTGGCCGGGAGTAGTGCGCTATCGCTCTGAAGTTAGGGCATTACATCCGGCCAGATGGATCGCGAAGCGATTCCATCTGATCGGATAATGCCTTAGATCATCAACGCTTCCGGCGGCCGGCAGATCTGATACGGCCCTGCCCGCCCGGACCCGCAAGGGCGACCGCGGCCTTTTCTGGGTGATAGACCGCATGGCCAGTCCGGGCGCGGCGGGCTATACAGGGACGCGAGCCCACGTCCCGCCGGAGTTTCCATGCCCGCCGACCAGAACGACCTCGACCTGCTGACCGATCTGCTCGCCCGCGCCAAGGCCGCGGGCGCCGACGCGGCCGACGCCGTGATGGTCCATGCGACCTCGCTGTCCCACGCCCGCCGCCTGGGCGAGCTGGAGCGCCTGGAGCGGGCCGAGAGCAGCGACCTGGGCCTGCGGGTGCTGGTCGGGCGCCAGCAGGCGGTGGTCTCCTCGACCGACGTCACGCCGCCCGCCCTGGCGCAGCTGGTCGAGCAGGCCGTGGCCATGGCCCGCAGCGTGCCGGAGGATCCCTATTGCGGCCTGGCCGATCCGGAGGACATCGCCCGCGAGGTCCCCGAGCTCGAGACCTGCGATCCGGAGGAGCCGGCCACCGAGATCCTGATCGAGCGCGCCAAGGCCTGCGAGGATGCCGCCCGCGCGGTGCCCGGCGTGACCAATTCCGAGGGCGCGGAGGCCGGCTGGTCGATGAGCCGGGTCACCCTGGCGGCGAGCAACGGCTTCGCCGGCGGCTACGCCGGCTCCTCCCACTCGATCGGGGTCGCCGTCCTGGCCGGCGAGGGCCAGGGCATGGAGCGCGACTACGACTACTCCTCGGTGGTTTACGGCGCCGACCTCGAGGACCCGGCCGAGGTCGGGCGGCGCGCCGGCGAACGCACGGTCCGCCGCCTGGGCCCGCGCAAGCCGGACACCGGCAAGTATCCCGTGGTCTTCGACCCGCGGGTCGGCAACGGCCTGCTGCGGCACCTCTCCGGGGCGATCAACGGCACCGCGATCGCCCGCGGCACCTCCTTCCTGAAGGACGCCATGGAGACCCCGGTCTTCGCCGCGGGCATCACCATCGTCGACGACCCGCACCGCCCGCGCGGCCTGCGCTCCAAGCCCTTCGACGGCGAGGGCCTGGCCAACCGGCGGCGCGAGATCGTCGAAGCCGGGGTGCTGAAGACCTGGATCCTCGACCTGCGCTCGGCCCGGCAGCTCGGACTGACCTCGACCGGCCACGCCGCGCGCGGTACCTCCGCGCCGCCCTCCCCGGCGGCGACCAACCTCTACATGAAGGCCGGGCCTGAGAGCCCGGAGGCGCTGATCGGCGAGATCGACCAGGGCCTTTACGTCACCGAGATGATGGGCATGGGCATCAACATGGTGACCGGCGACTACAGCCGGGGCGCCGCTGGCAACTGGATCGAGAAGGGCGAGCTGACCCATCCGGTCAGCGAGCTGACCGTGGCCGGCAACCTGAAGGACATGTTCGCCAAACTCACCCCGGCCAGCGACCTGGTGTTCCGCTACGGCGTCAACGCTCCAACCCTGCGCATCGACGGCATGACCCTGGCCGGAGCCTGAGGCCGCCCACCCGACCGGCGAGTTCACCCCTCACCCGGCCGCTGCGCGGCCACCCTCTCCCGGCGGGAGAGGGATGCGAAGGCTTGGCGAGGCCAAGGGCCGAGCCCTAGCCGGAGCTGGGTGAGGGGTCGTCCGCTCCGGCAGCTTCCAGGATCACCGTCAGCACGCCTTCGGGGTTCTCCGCGACCTCGTTGTTCCAGAACCGGATGACCCGGTAGCCCTCAGCCTCCAGCCACCGGGTCCGGCGCGCATCCTGTGCTCTGCCGTCAGGAGCGCCATGCTGACCTCCATCCACCTCGACGACCAAAGACGCGCTCAAACAGAAGAAGTCGACGACGTAGGGCCCCAGGGGCACCTGCCGGCGGAACTTGAGCCCCGCAGCCTGCCGATTGCGCAGGGCAGACCAGAGCTTCGCTTCGGCCCTGGTCTGGTTGCGGCGCAGCTCTCTGGCACGTGAGGTCGACATCGATCAGAGTTCACCATGGCGAGGTCCGGGGCGCCACCCCTCACCCGGCCGCTGCGCGGCCACCCTCTCCTCGGGGAGAGGGATGCGAAGGCTTGGCGAGGCCAGGGGTCGAGCCTTAGCCGGAGCTGGGTGAGGGGAGCCCGCGCTCAGCCGGCCATGCTCTCGAAGAGCTCGAGCTGCCAGGTCATCTCGTCTTCGCTCAGGGGATAGCCGCCGCCGCGCGGGCGCAGCAGGTCGCCCGGCGCGATGCCGCCCAGGCGGGCCTGGAGCTGGACCGCGAACTCGGCCGAAAGCCCGGCCTTCCAGGCCAGGGAGACCACGCCCTTGGCGCTGCGGGCGTCCAGGACCTTGGAGATCCCGGCCTCGGGCAGGCCGGACTTCTCGGCCAGGGCCGCCTTGACTAAGCCGCGGTCGCCGCCGCCCAGGGCCTTGGCGATCGCCGCCTCGGTCAGCTCGCCTTTGGCCTCCAGGGCCTTGACCCGCTCCGCCGGCGGCACCTCGCCCTCGGCCGCCGCCTCGCGGGCCTCAAGGCGCTTCTTGACCTCCTTGGCCAGGGACTTGGCGGTCTTGGCGTCCAGGTCACGGCGCGCCTCCAGCTCCTCCAGCAGGCGGTCGGCGACGAAGCCGGCCAGCTTGCGCACCGCGGCCATGGAGAGCTTGGGCCGGGCGACCAGGGGTTCCTGCCAGGCCACGACCTTGCGCGCCCGCTCGACCAGCAGGTCCAGGGTCTCCTCGCGAATCTGCGCGCTGTCGTTGGCCAGCAGGGCGGCGGTCGCCGGCTCGCTGTCGACCGCGACCACGGCGTCGGCGACCGGCGCGCCCAGGCCGCGGCGCCGCGAGATCGCTTCGAGCTGGCCCTCGGCGCAGCCGGCCTGGATGATCTCGATGAGGTCTTCGTCGGAGAGCAGCGGAGAGAACTCCAGGACCGGCGCCGCGACCGCAGCCGCGGCGTCGCGCGCCAGGCGCTGCACCACCTCGCCCGGGACCTCGGCCAGGTCCTTGACCGCTTCGGCCAGGACCCGGCGGACCCGGACCGCCTCGTCCCGGGCCAGGGTCACCAGGACCTTCTCGACGTAGGCCTCGGCGCGCTTGTGCTCGGCCGGGCCAAGGTCGGGCAGGACCCGCGCGACCTTGGCCGCCAGGCCGGCGCGCACCGCCTCGTCGCGGTCCTCGGAAAGCAGGATGTCGGCTTGGTAGGGCGTCGAGGCGTTGGCCGCCACCTCGGCCCGCACCGCGGCCTCGGCGTCCTCGGCCAGGTAGTAGAGCATCTCGGGCCGCAGGTCGGCGCGCCCGGCGAGCTCGGCCCGGACCCGCGGGTCGGCGCTCTGGAGGTAGACCTTGGCCTCCTCGTAGGGCAGACCGCCGACGCCGCCGTCGCTCACGCCGCGTCCTCCTCCCGGCAGCTGGGGGCGATGGCGAGGCCGCTCTTGCCGCCGTGCTTGACCTCGTACATGGCCTTGTCGGCGCGCTTCATCAGGGCGGCCAGGGTCTCGCGCCGGTTCGGATCGGTCACCGCCAGGCCGACCGAGAAGCCCAGGGACGGCCCGCCGGGCGGCGAGAAGGGCTTCAGCTGGCTGGCGGCGCGCACCAGGGTGCGGGCCTTGCGCCGGGCCGCTTCCAGGGGGATGTCGACCAGGAAGAGCGCGAACTCGTCACCGCCCAGGCGCGCCGCCAGGTCCTGGCGTCGGGTAAAGCGGTTGAGGATGCCCGCGACCGCGACCAGGGCCGCATCGCCGCGGTCGTGGCCGAAGCAATCGTTGACCTGCTTGAAGTTGTCGAGGTCGACGTAGAACAGGACCCCGTCCCGCCAGGCGCCGGGCGCCTGCTTCAGGCGCTCTTCCAGGCTGCGCTCGAAGCTGCGGCGGTTGAGGAGGCCGGTCAGGGGGTCGATGGCGGAGTCCTTCTCCAGCGCCTCCTTCCGGCGCAGCTGCTCGATCGCCAGGCCGAGCTGGACGCTGAGCTCCTCGACCAGGCCGCGATCCTCCTCCGCCCAGGCCCCCTCGGCCGGCTCGCGCCAGAGGCAGATCGCGCCGTTGACCCGGCCGTCGTGGGCCGTCGTGTGGAGCATCAGCAGGCCGTCGTCGGTCTCCAGGTCGACGGTCATTTCCTCACCGTCCAGCTCTTCCAGGGCCTCCTCGAGGACCTCCTCCGGAATCAGGACGCCGGTCTCGACCGCCCGATGCGGCACGCCCTCGCCGTCCTCGGCCAGGCGGTAGACCGCGACGCCCGCCGTCGGCAGGGCCGGCATCAGGGCGGCGGCCGCCGCCTCGAGCATCCGTCCGGGCTCCAGCTCGCTGCGGATCAGTCCCAGGATGTAGCTTAGGAGGCGCTCCTGGTTCCGGCTGCGGGCCCGTTCGCTCTCCTGCTGGTGGCGTTCGGTGACGTCGCTGGCGACGCCGCGCGCGCCCCGCCAGGTGCCGTCCGGGCCGAGCAGGGGCGTGGCGTCGAGCAGCAGGCAGGCCGGCTCGTCGTCGGCCCGGGTGACCCAGACCTCGACGTTCTCCCGCGGCGCCTCGGTGGAAAAGGGTCCCGGCGCCGGCTCGTCCTCGACCAGAAGCTCCTCGGCCCTGCGGCCGATCAGCTCCTTGGCGCCGTAGCCCAGCGCGCCGCGCGGCGAGACGAAGGTGAAGCAGCCCTTGGCGTCGGTCTCCCAGACGAACTCGTGCGAGGCCTCGATCAGGTCCTTGTAGCGCTGGCGGGACTCGATCAGCGCCTCGCGCAGGTTGCGCTCCAGGGTCACGTCGCGCCCGAGAATCAGGACCGCCGTGCCCTGGCCCCAGGGCATGACCGCGAGGTCCAGGGCCTGGCTGTCGCCCTCCGCGCTCAGCAGCCCGGCCTCGATCACCAGCGGCGAGATCTGGGCGCTGCGGCCGTTCAGGGCGTCGTCGATCGCGGCGCGCAGCTCGCGCTTGCCGCCGCGGGTCAGCATCTCGACCAGCGGCCGGGCCTTGGCATTAGCGGCCAGCACCACGGCGTTGCCGCCGACCACCAGGGCCGGGCCGGGATAGTGCCAGAGCGGCCCGTCTTCGGTGAACAGGCTGAACTCGCCGCCCGGCTCCGGCGCAGCCGGGCCGTCCGCGTCCCGATCCTTGGCCCGATCCCCGGCCCCGTCTTTCGGATGCTCCTGATCGCTCATTGGGTGCCCGCCCTCTCCGACTGACTCGAGTGGTCAGCAGGGAGATTGCCTGCCCCCGCCTAACAGCCTGTTAACCGCCAAATACCAAGGTGCGTTGATAATGACCTATTTGACGGCGCCCGTCGGTGTAGGAGTCGGCTCCGAAAAACACAGCATCTCGGCCTTAATACATGAGAACGAAAGATTTAGCCTGCGGCGTTTTCTTAACCTTCTCTTAACCATGGGCGTTTATCTTCCTTAACATGACGGTGGACTGGCCTTATGCCGAAGGGCGTGGCCGACCAGCCAGTCGCAGGGGTGCGGGGGCGACCCCCCTGGTCCTGGTCGTCGAAGACCACACGCTCATATCGGTCCTGATGCGCGACACCCTCCAGAGCTACGGCTACAGGGTGCTGATCGCGCACGACGCGCCGGAGGGCATCCGGCTCGCCTGGGCCCTGCGGCCCGACGTGATCCTGATGGATATCTGCCTGCCCGGCATGTCGGGGCTGGACGCCACCCGCGTGATCAAGGACAACCCGGCCCTGCGCCACATCCCCATCGTGGCCGTCACCGCCCACGCGATGTCCGGCGACCAGGAGAAGATCCTGGAGGGCGGCTGCGAGGGCTATCTCTCCAAGCCTTTCCGCATGGCCGACCTCGAGCAGGCCGTCGACGAAGCCTTGAAGAAGCGGCCCGGACCGCGGCTCCTGCCGCCGGCGATCGAGGACCTGCCGCAGGCCTCCTGACACCGCCCCTCGACAGATCGTCCCCGATCGGACGGCCCCCAGGACGGCCGGCCAGGAAAAATTTCCCCTGGCCGCCGGGAAATCCGCCGCGTTAACCCTGCGTAAAGCCGATTCCTTGATCCTTTGGGCTACCCCAAAGCGATAGGGCGACGCGGCGGCCCGGCCGAATCGCGTCAGCCCAGGCGGACCACTGCGGCGCAAGCGGGCGCAGCGGACCAGCCGCCGAGACCAAGGTGCGGAGAATCCGAGGCATGTCCTACGCCGAGAGCAGTCTCTCCCAGGTGCGCGCACTGGGATCGGCGGCGGATCTGGGCGCGAGATCCGCACCGGCGGCGGCCGAGGCCCCGCAGTCGGATGGCGCCACGGCGGCCGACTGGCACCTGCTTCGGACCACGCCGGCGATCATACACTCGATCGACACCGAAGGCCGCCTCGTGGAGGTCAGCAACCGCTGGCTGGAGTTCATGGGCTACCGACGCGAAGAGGTGATCGGCCGCCGCTCCTCCGATTTCCTGACCGCGGAGTCGCGGCGCAAGGCCGTCGAGGAGATCCTGCCCGCCTTCATGGCGGCCGGCCGCTGCGACAACGTCGCCTACGAGGTCGTCACCAAGAGCGGCGAGGTCCGCAACGTGCTGCTGTCGGCGACCGCCGAGACCGACGCCGAGGGCCGGGTTCTCCGCTCGCTGGCGGTGCTGACCGACGTGACCGACCAGGTCCGCGCGGAGCGGGCCCTGGCGAAGAGCCGGACCCGTCTGCGCACCATCCTGCAGGACCAGGCCGAGCTGATCTGCCGCTACGAGGCGGACACGACCCTGACCTTCGTCAACGAGGCCTTCTGCCACCACTTCGGCAAGCCCGAGACGCTGCTGCTCGGAACCGCCTTCGCCGATCTCTTCCCCGAGGGCGGACGCGACGCCCTGCTGTCCCACATCTCCCGCCTCCATCCGGGCCAGCCGGTCACCTACGAGCAGCAGAGCCTCACCCTCGACGGCCAGCTTGCCTGGCACGAGTGGACCGATCGCGCGATCGCCGGGCCGGACGGCGGAATCGTCGAGTACCAGTCGGTTGCCCGGGACATCACCCGGTCGCGGCGCCAGCAGCTCGCCCTGCGCCGGCTGCTCGATATCACCGCCAGCCAGCACCACAGCTTGGCCGAGAAGATCGACGAGGTGATCCTTCTCGGTCTGGACCACTTCGGCCTGGAGAGCGGCGTGGTGAGCGAGATCATCGGCTCGGCCTACGTTGTGCGCCATGCGGTCAGCGCGGTCGAGGCGATCAAGCCCGGGGTCAGCTTCGCGCTCGAGGACACCTACTGCGCCCACACGGTCGAGCTGGGCCGGCCGGTCGCCTTCGACCATGTCGGCAGCAGCGAGCTGGGCCGGAGCAGCTGCTACCGCCAGCTGCGCCTCGAGGCCTACATCGCGGCGCCGATCATGGTCGGCGGCCAGCTCCACGGCACCCTGAACTTCTCGGCACGGCGGCCGGCGTCGCGGAGCTTCGGCTCCGAGGACCTGGAGATCATCGCCCTGCTCGCCCAGTGGCTGGGACTTCAGATCCTGACCGGCCAGAAGCAGGGGGAGCTCGAGCGCTCCAACGCCGACCTCGAGCAGTTCGCCTCCGTCGCCTCGCACGACCTGCAGGAGCCGCTGCGCACGATCGGCAGCTTCTGCGAGCTGTTGGAGCAGCGCTACGGCGGCCAGCTGGACGACGACGGCGAGGAGTTCATCGGCTTCATCGTCGACGGCGCGCGTCGGATGCAAGGCCTGATCGACGACCTGCTCAGCTACGCCCGGGCCGGGACCAAGGGCCGCGACTTCGAGATGGTCGACAGCGATGCGATCCTCGACAAGGCGCTCAAGAACCTCAAGGCGGCGCTGGACCGCAACCAGGCGGTGGTCGAGCGCGGGCCGCTGCCACAGCTCTGCGCCGACGAGGTCCAGGTCCTTCAGCTGTTCCAGAACCTGATCGGCAACGCGGTCAAGTTCCGCGCCGAAGACCCCTTGCGGATCACCGTGACCGCCGAAGACCAGGGCAGCGCCTGGTGCTTCGCGATCACCGACAACGGGATCGGCATCGAAGCGAAGTTCGCCAAGCGGATCTTCCTTGTGTTCCAGCGCCTGCACACCCGCGAGGCGATCGAAGGCAGCGGCATCGGCCTGTCGATCTGCAAGAAGATCGTCGAGCGTCACGGCGGCCGGATCTGGGTCGAGCCGGCGCCCGAACGCGGCAGCCGCTTCTGCTTCACCCTGCCGAAGCTCGGGTAGGTTCGCATGGCTCTCGGCAACCCTAGTCACCTTACCGGGCCGGAGCGGCCGATCGAGATCCTCCTGGTCGAGGACAACCTGGCCGACGTGCGCCTGGCGCAGGAGGCGCTCAAGGAGATCCGGGCGCCGCATCACCTGACCGTGGCCCGAGACGGGGTCGTGGCCGAGGCCTTGCTGTCCGCCCCGCCGTCCGGCGCGGAACCCGCGCGCCCCGACTTGATCCTGCTGGACCTCAACCTGCCCCGAAAGGACGGCCGCGAGCTGCTGGAGATGATCAAGGCGGATCCACAGCTGAGGCGCATTCCGGTCATCATCCTGACCACCTCCTGCGCCCACGACGACGTGATTGCCGCCTACGACCTCAACGCCAACGCCTTCGTGCGCAAGCCGATGGGCGTCGACAGTTTCATCGAGCTGATCCGGGCGATCGACGCCTTCTGGCTGAGATCCGCGGTCCTGCCGCCGCCCGACTGAACCGCGAACCTACGCAACCATGGGGTCGGACGGACCGACCTCGGCCGACCTGGACCAGCCGCAGCCAGGAACCAGAACCGAAGGACTAGCCAGACGATGCAAGCCAATCAAGCGATCCGGCACGAGGACGGCCGCAGCACCGGCGGCAGGTTCGGCGCGATCAATGCGCTTCTGATCGAGGACAGCGCGGCGGATGCCCGCCTTCTGCGAGAGATCCTCTCCGAATCGAAACACATCGAGTTCCGACTCACCCACGCCGAGACCCTCAAGGACGGGTTGCAGCGCCTGGGCAAAACGCATTTCGATGTCGTCCTGCTCGATCTCAATCTGCCGGATTCCAACGGGCTGGCGAGCGTCGACAACCTTTTGGCGGCCCATGTCCGCGCGCCGGTCGTGGTCATGACCGGCAACGAGGACGAGGACCTGGGCCTGCGGGCGGTCGCCGCCGGCGCCCAGGACTTCCTGGTCAAGGGGCAACTCAACCGCGCCGCCGCGGTCCGGACCATCCGCTTCGCTGTGGAGCGCTTCAACGCCCTGGCGCGCCAGCAGTACGAGACGGTGCGCGCCACCGGCGAGAAGCTGCAGGACGAGATCGGCCGCATCGCCTCCTCCCTGGACGACGCCGGCCAGAACACCAGCACCTATCGCGAGAGCCTGACCGGCCTGGCTTCGGAGCTCAAGCTGGGCACGGAAGGCGGAGACGTCGCCGACCTGATCCAGCGGTTGAGCGCGGCGACCCTCGAGATGCATCGCCACAGCACCCAGCTCGAGAGCCAGCTGAAGGACTCCTCGGAGACCATCAACACGCTGTCACAGGATCTGGAGGAGACCCTGCAAGCGGCGATGACCGACTCCCTCACCGGGCTCTACAACCGCAAGGCCTTCGACGAGCGCCTGGCCCTGGCCACCGCCGACAGCCTGGAGAACGGCAGCACGCTCTCCCTGCTGATGGTCGACATCGACCACTTCAAGCGCTTCAACGACACCTGGGGCCACCAGGTCGGCGACCAGGTGCTGCGTCTGGTCGGCGAGAACCTGCGGATGAACGTCAAGGGCAAGGACACCGCGGCGCGCTACGGCGGCGAGGAGCTGGCAATCATCCTGCCCGACACCGCGATCGAGGACGCTGTGACCCTGGCCGAGCAGATCCGCAAGGCGATCGGCGCGATGAAGATCGTCAAGAAGAAGTCGCGCGAGGAGATCGGCCCGGTCACGGTGTCCATCGGGGCGGCCCAGTTCCGGCACAACGAGACCCCGGAGGACTTCGTGGCCCGCGCCGACTACGCCCTCTACGCCGCCAAGGAGGGCGGCCGCAACCGCGTCAGCCGCGCTGCGGGCTGAGCCGACGGGCCGCTTGTCTTCCAAGCGTCCGGCGCTCTAACCTCCCGGCATGACGACACCCCTCGACATCGCGGCCGGACGCGGCCGGCCCGCCCCCCGGACCGAGGAGGTCGAGGTCTGGCTCTTCGACCTCGACAACACGCTCTATCCGCCGAGCTCGCGCCTCTTCGACCAGGTCGACCGGCGGATCAAGGCCTTCGTCCAGGACTTTCTGGGCTTGGACCTGGAGGCCGCGCACCGCCTGCAGAAGGACTACTTCCACGAGTTCGGCACCACCATGCGCGGCCTGATGACCAACCACGGCATGGAGCCGGAGGGCTACCTCGACTACGTCCACGACATCGACCTCTCGCCGATCGCCCCGGCGCCCGGCCTCGACGCCACCCTGGACCGCCTGCCGGGGCGCAAGCTGATCTTCACCAACGCCTCGACCCCCTATGCCGAGCGGGTGCTGGACCGCCTGGGCCTGCGGCGGCACTTCGAGGCGATCTTCGACATCGCCGCCGCCGACTACGAGGGCAAGCCCCATCCCGGCGCCTACCACAAGCTGATCGCGCAGCACGAGGTTGCGCCCGAGCGCAGCGTCTTCCTCGACGACATCGCCCGCAACCTGGAGCCGGCCGCCGCGCTCGGCATCACCACGGTCTGGGTCGCCCACGACGACCACCGCGCCCGCCACGGCGCCGAGGGCGACCACGTGCACCACGTCACCGAGGACCTGGCGGCCTTCCTGCGGACGGTGCTCGGGCCCTGACCGCGCTGCTGGCGCCGGCCGTTGACACCCAGAGGGCGCTCCCGCAGAGTCGCGCCGCTTTGGATCGGGCGGCGGGACGAGGGAGGCGGCCGGAGATGGACAGCGCGGCGCTGGAACGGACGATCGACGAGGCCTGGGAGGCGCGGGACCAAGTCGACATCAACACCACCGGGCCCCTGCGCGAGGCCATCGAGGAGGCCCTGACCGGCCTCGACGAGGGCCGCTTCCGGGTCGCCGAGAAGGCCGGCGCCGACTGGCGGGTCAACCAGTGGCTCAAGAAGGCGGTGCTGCTGTCCTTCCGGATCTACGACATGCAGGCCATCGCCGGCGGCCCGGGATCCGAGGCCGACGGCTGGGGCGCCTCGCCCTGGTTCGACAAGGTGCCCTCCAAATTCGCCGGCTGGGGCGAGAACCGCTTCCGCGCCGCCGGCTTCCGCGCCGTGCCCAACTGCACCGTGCGCCGCTCGGCCTACATCGCGCCGGGCGTCATCCTCATGCCCTGCTTCGTCAACCTCGGCGCCCACGTCGGCGAGGGCACCATGGTCGACACCTGGGCGACCGTCGGCTCCTGCGCCCAGGTCGGCAAGAACTGCCACATCTCCGGCGGCGCCGGCCTCGGCGGCGTGCTCGAGCCGCTGCAGGCCGGGCCGGTGATCATCGAGGACAACTGCTTCGTCGGCGCCCGCTCCGAGGTCGTCGAGGGCGTCGTGGTCGAGGAGGGCTCGGTGCTCTCCATGGGCGTCTTCATCGGCGCCTCGACCAAGATCGTCGACCGCGAGACCGGCGAGGTCCACTACGGCCGCGTCCCGGCCTACTCGGTCGTGGTGCCCGGCAGCCTGCCCGGCAAGCCTCTGCCCGACGGCGCGCCCGGCCCCAGCCTCTACTGCGCGGTCATCATCAAGCGGGTCGACGAGCGCACCCGGGCCAAGACCTCGATCAACGACCTGCTGCGGACCTAAGTGCCATGGCGGCGATCGAGGTCGTCGAAGCGACGCGGGCGCTGATCCGCTGCCCCAGCGTCACGCCGGTCGAGGGCGGGGCGCTGGACCTGCTGCAGTCCTGGCTGGAGCCGCTGGGCTTCGCCTGCCATCGCCTGGTATTCTCCGAGGACGGCACCGAGGACGTCGACAACCTTTACGCCCGCCTCGGCACGACCGGTCCCAACTTCTGCTACGCCGGCCACAGCGACGTGGTGCCGGTCGGCGACCCGGCCGACTGGACGGTCGATCCCTTCGGCGCCGAGGTCGTCGACGGGGTGCTCTACGGCCGCGGCGCGGTCGACATGAAGGGCGCGATCGCCGCCTTCCTGGATGCGGCGTCCGGTTTCCTCGAAGACCGCGGGACGGATTTCTCCGGCTCGCTGTCCTTCCTGATCACCGGCGACGAGGAAGGCATCGCGATCAACGGCACCCGCAAGGTGCTGGGCTGGCTGGCCGAACGCGGCGAGATCCTGGACCACTGCCTGGTCGGCGAGCCGACCAGCGACCGGCGCCTGGGCGACATGGTCAAGATCGGGCGACGCGGCGCCATGAACGGCCGCCTGACCGTCCACGGCACCCAGGGCCATTCCGCCTACGCCCACTTGGCCGACAATCCGGTGCACCGACTGGTCCGCATGCTCAGCGCCGTGACCGCCGAGCCCCTGGACGACGGCAGCGAGTTCTTTCCGCCGACCAGCCTGCAGATCGTCTCGGTCGACGTCGGCAACCCGGCGACCAACGTGATCCCGGCCCAGGCCCGCGCGGTCTTCGACTGCCGCTTCAACGACAAGCACGCCAGCGCCGACATCGAGGCCTGGCTGCGCGAGCGCTTCGACGCCGCGGGCGCCCGCTACGAGCTGGACATCCGGGTCTCCGGCGAGTCCTTCCTGACCCCGCCGGGCCGCCTCAGCGATCTCTGCGCCGCCGCGATCGAGCAGGTGCTGGGGATCGAGACCGAGCTCGGCACCACCGGCGGCACCTCGGACGCCCGCTTCATCAAGGACGCCTGCCCGGTGGCCGAGCTCGGCCTCAGGAACGCCACCGCCCACAAGGTCGACGAGCAGGTCACCCTGGAGGAATTGAGGGACCTGTCTCGCGCCTACCGCGCCATCCTGGAGGGCTACTTTCCATCCTGATTCCCAGCCTGTCCGAGACCGCTTCCGGCATCTACGGCGCCTGGCGCCTGGCCCGCGTCGACCCCGGGGGCCTCAACTATTTCGACGCCAGCGACGACGGCTTCTGGAAGTCCTTCTTCGCCGCCGTCGTGGTCCTGCCCGGCATCGCCATTGTTCTGGCGATGCGCTTCGCGATCTTCGGCTTCAAGTCCGATCCGCTGCGCGTCCTCACCGTGGAGGCCATCGCCTACGTGATCTTCTGGGTGGCCTTTCCGCTGGCGATGTATCACCTGACGCAAGCTCTCGGCCTCGCCGAGCGCTACCGTCTGCACATCGTCGCCTACAACTGGTCGCAGGTCATACAGATCGCCGTCCTGGTCCCGATCAACGTCGTCCTCTTCGCCGCCGGTCTCATCGAAACCCCTCTCTATGCCTCGGTGTTCCTCGGTCTCCAGGTCGTCATTCTGATCTACGAAGGCTACATCGCGCATATCGCCCTGAAGCTGCCGCGCCTGGGGGCCCTTGGGGTCGCCCTGCTGAGCTTCGTGATCGCGTCCACCCTGGACAGCTGCAGCCTGGCGCTGAGGACTGCCGGTTAGCGTCCCTTCCAGACCGGATCGCGCTTCTCGGCGAAGGCGCGTGCGCCCTCGGCGTTGTCCTCGCTGCCGTAGAGCCGGTCGACGGTCGGAAACTGACGCTTGGTGATGCGGTTCATGGCGTCCTGAAAGGTTGTAGCCTCGGCGGCCCGCGCGACCTCCTTGATCGCGGCATAGACCAGGGGCGGGCCGCTCGCCAGCAGGCGGGCGCAGTCCCAGGCCCGGTCCATCAACTCCGCCGCCGGTACCACCTCCTTGACCAGGCCCCAGCGCTGCGCCTCCTCCGCGCTCATCCAGCGCCCGGTCAGCAGCAGGTCCATGGCGACGTGGTAGGGGATGCGCTTGGGCAGCTTGCAGGTCGCCGCGTCGGCCAGGGTGCCGGCCCGGATCTCCGGCAGCGCGAAGGACGACTCCCCGGTCGCGAAGATCAGGTCGGCCGATAGCGCCAGCTCGAAGCCGCCACCCACCGCCATGCCGGCCACCGCGGCGATCACCGGCTTGTTCAGGTCGCGCAGCTCTTGCAGGCCGCCGAAACCGCCGACCCCGTAGTCGCCGTCGACCGCGTCGCCGGCGGCCGCGGCCTTGAGGTCCCAGCCGGCCGAAAAGAAGCGCGCGCCGGCGGTGCAGAGGATCGCGACCCTGAGCTCCGGATCGTCGCGAAAGGCCTGGAAGGTCTCGCCCATGAGCCGGCTGGTCGCCAGGTCGATGGCGTTGGCCTTGGGCCGGTCGAGCGTGACCTCCAGGATGGCGCCTTCACGGCGGGTCCTAATGACGTCGGTCATGGGGTCTCCTCCCTGATCCGGATGAGCGCGTCGACGGCGACGGCGCCGCAGCCCTCCGCGCGGACGATGACGGGGTTGAGGTCGAGCTCCTCGACCGCCTCGGCCTCGGCGAAGCGGCCCAAGGCCAGGACCAGCGCGACCAGGCCCTCGACGTCGCCCCGCGGCCAGCCCCGATAGCCCCGCAGCAGGGCCCCGATCCGGAGCCCCGCGAGGGCCTCGCGGATCTCGTCCTCGGACGCCGGCAGCAGCAGGCTCCGGCTGTCCTGCAGCAGCTCGGCCAGGACGCCGCCGGCGCCCAGGGTCAGCAAAAGGCCCAGCTGCGGATCGCGCTGCAGGCCGACCAGGAGCTCCGCGACGCCGCCCTCGACCTGGCGCTCGACCAGCAGGCCGTCGCCCAGCGGCAGCAAGTCCGCCGCCGCCACCCGCAGCGCTTCGGCCGAGCGAAGGCCGAGACGGAGGCCGCCGGCTTCGGACTTGTGCGCCAGCCCCAGCGCCTTGACGGCGAGCGGAAAACCAAGCGCCGCCCCGGCCGCCACGGCCTCTTCGACGCTGGCGGCCCGGCGCCCCTCGGGCACCGCAATGCCGAAGGCGGCGAGCCGCGCCTTGGCGCTGGCTTCGTCTAAACAGACTTGCGACGTTTCTCGTAGACTGTCATGCCCGGCCTTGAGCCGGGCATCCAGGGGTGCCGAACTGCCTCGCTGCGGTCCCCGGATTGCCGGGTCAAGCCCGGCAACGGCAGAGCTTTTCGTGGCAACCCGCGAGTGCTCGCCGGATGCCGCGACTCTTCGACAGCATTTCTCGGCAGTCAGCAGCGGCGGCGCCAACGGGCGGGCCCAGGTCTCTCCGATCGTTGCCGCGGCCCCGGCTGCAATCATGGCGTCCTCGATCCCGCAGAGCGGCGCCACGCCCTTGGCCATCAGCGCCTCGGCCGCGGCCTCGGGCAGGTTCTCGGGCAGGGAGGCGACCACCGCGCCCTTGCCGCCGCTGGCCGCCAGGGCGTCTTCGAAGGCGGCCAGCGTCGGCCACCAGGCGCCGTCGTCGCAACGGTCGCCGCGCGGCAGGTCCAGGACCAGCAAGGTGAGATCGTAGCCGTTGCGCAGGACGCCGGCGAAGGTCGCCGTCATCGCCGGCCGGTCGCCCCAGATGTAGGTGTGGTAGTCGAGCGGGTTGTCGACCGTGACCAGCGGGCCCAGAACCGCCCCGACCGCCGTCGCCTCGGCCTCGCCCAGGGGCGTATAGCGCAGCCGCGTGCCGACCACGGCATCGGCCATCAGCGCCGCCTCGCCGCCCGAGCAGCTGAGCGAGGCGATGGAGAAGCCGGCCAGCGGGCCGTGCAGGTGCAGCAGCTTCAGGGTCTCGAGAAAGGCCGGGATCGAAGGGACCCGCGCGATGCCGAGGCGCCGGAGCAAGGCCTCTGCAGCGGCGTCGGACCCGGCCAGCGAGGCCGTGTGGGTGATCGCGGCGGCGCGGCCCTGCACGCTGCGCCCCACCTTCAGGGCTACGATCGGCTTGCCGAGGCCCCGGGCCTTGGCCGCCATGGCCTGGAAGGCGGCGACGTCGTCGAAGCCCTCGATGTGCAGGCCCAGCGCCGTCACCCTGGGATCCTCCAGCAGCCCGGCAGCGATCTCGGAGACGCCGGTCTGCGCCTGGTTGCCCGCGGTGACCACGTAGGCCAGCGGAAGGCCGCGGCGCTGCATGGTCATGGAGATCGCGAGGTTCGAGGACTGGGTGACGATGGCGACGCCCTTGGCCCCGGCCTCGAGCCGCCGCCCGCCCTGCTCGTCGGGCCAGAGCAATGCGCCGTCCAGGTAGTTGATCAGGCCGTAGCAGTTCGGCCCCAGGATCGGCATCTCACCGGCCGCCTCGAGCAGGGCCGCCTGGAGGCCATCGCCCTCCGCGTCCGCCTCGCGGAAGCCGGAGGCATAGCAGACCGCGCCGCCGGCGCCGCGCGCCGCGAGCGCGGCCAGGACCCCCGGCGTCGCCTTACGGTTGACCCCGACGAAGGCGGCGTCCGGCGCCCCGGGCAGATCCGCGACGGCAGCATGGCAGCGCCGCCCGCCGATCGCCGCGCGCCTGGGGTTGACCGGCCAGACCTCGCCCGTGAAGCCCAGGCGATCGCACTGCGCGATCACACCCTCGGCCTCGCGGCCGCCGACGACCGCGATGGTCGCGGGCCGGAGCAGGCGGTCCAGGCGGCCGGCCATCAGGACTCCAGCGGGCGCAGCAGGTCGCGGCTGATGATGTGCCGCTGGATCTCGGAGGTGCCGTCCCAGATCCGCTCGACCCGAGCGTCGCGCCAGAAGCGCGCCAGCGGCAGGTCGTCCATCAGGCCCAGGCCGCCGTGGATCTGGATCGCCTCGTCGGTGACCCGGGCCAGCATCTCCGAGGCGTAGAGCTTGGCCGAGGCGATCTCGCGGTTGGCCGGCAGGCCCCGGTCCAGGCGCCAGGCCGCGGCCAGGGTCAGCCAGTCGGCGGCGTCGATCTCGGTGATCATGTCGGCCAGCTTGAAGGACACGCCCTGGAACTTGCCGATGGCCTGGCCGAACTGCTTGCGCTCGGCGGCATAGCTCAAGGCGTGGTCGAAGGCGCGCCGGGCCCGGCCGACGCACATCGCGGCGACCGACAGGCGGGTGCCGTAAAGCCAGTCCTCGGCCAGCTCGAAGCCGCGGTGAACCTCGCCGAGGACTTGGCCGGACGGGAGGCGGCAGTCGTCGAAGGCGAGGACGCAGTTGTGATAGCCCCGGTGCGACACCGAGTCATAGCCGGGCCGGATCTCGAAGCCCGGCGTGCCGCGGTCGACCAGGAAGCAGGTGATCTTCTTCTTCGGCCCGCGCGGCGTCTCCTCCTCGCCGGTCGCGACGAAGACGATGACGAAGTCGGCGATATCGGCGTGGCTGATGAAGTGCTTGCTGCCGTTGACGATCCAGTCGTCGCCCTCGGCCCGGGCGTGGCACTTCATGCCCCGGACGTCGGAGCCGGCGTCGGGCTCGGTCATGGCCAGGGCATCGAACTTCTCGCCCCGGGCCGCGGGCAGCAGGTAGCGCTCCCGCTGCTCCCCTTCGCAGGCCATGAGGATGCCCGAGGGCCGGCCCCAGAAGACCGAGAGCGCCATGGAGGCGCGGCCCAGCTCGCGCTCCAGCAGGGTGAAGGTCAGGTGGTCCAGGCCGCCGCCGCCGACCTCGACTGGCAGGTTGGGCGCGAAGAAGCCGAGCTCGATGACCTTGGCCTTGATCGTCTCGCCCAGCGCGCGCGGCACCTGGCCGCTGCGCTCGACCTCGGCCTCGTGGGGATAGAGCTCGGTCTCGACGAAGCGGCGCACGGTCTCGACGACCATCTCCTGTTCCGGGCTGAACGCGAAGTCCATCAAGCACCTCCCTTTCTCTCGGCGGCGCGTTCCCGGAGCGCCGCCTCGAAGTCCCGCAGCACGCGCCCGGCGCCCCAGCCGGCACCGCCGTCGCCGTCCTTCAGGGCGCGCAGGATCGCGACCAGGTTGTCGTCGCGCAGCCGCTCCAGCTCGCGGATCGAGCGGTCGCCCGACTGTTCGTCCGACTGGCTCGCGATGGTCTCGACCAGGTCGTCGGTCAGCGCCGGCACCTCCGTCAGCTTGCTCCAAGGCCACTGCAGGCAGGGACCGAACTGGGCCAGGAAGTGCCGCATGCCGGCCTCGCCGCCGGCGATGCGGTAGGTCTCGAAGAGCCCCATCTGCGCCCAGCGCAAGCCGAAGCCGAAGCGGATGGCGTCGTCGACCTCCTCGGTCGTGGCGACGCCGTCGTGGATCAGCCAGAGCGCCTCGCGCCAGACCGCCTCCAGCAGGCGGTCGGCGACGAAGGCCTCGATCTCCTTGCGGACCACCAGCGGCCGCATGCCGAGGCCCTGGTAGATCATCCGCGCCCGCTCGATCGTCTCCGGCGCGGTCTGGCGCCCGGCGACCAGCTCGACCAGCGGCAGCAGGTAGACCGGGTTGAAGGGGTGGGCGACCAGCAGGCGCTCCGGGTGCGCCAGGCCGGCTTGCAGCTCCGAGGGGAGGATCCCCGAGGTCGAGGAGGCGATGATCGTCCCCGGCGCCGCGGCGGCCTCGATCTCAGCATAGACCGCCCGCTTGGCCTCCAGCCGCTCGGGCACGCTCTCGACGATCAGCTCGGCGCCCGCGACCGCATCACCGATGCTGGCCGCGAAGCTGAGCGCGCCCGCCGGCGGCTTCGGGGCCGGGGTGAGGCGGTCGAAGACCCGCTCGGCATTGGCCAGCACCTCGCCGACCTTGCGCTCGGCCTCGGGGTCCGGGTCGCTCACCGTGACGTCGACGCCGTTCAGCAGAAGGCGCGCCGCCCAGCCGGCGCCGATCACCCCGCCACCGATGCAGGCGGCCTTGCGCAGCGGTACCATCCCGGCCTCAGCGCTTCTCGAGCCTGAGCTTGGCGCGGACCTCGTCCGGTCCGAGCACGCGGATGTTCATCGCCTCCAGGATGGTGACCGCCCGCTCGACCAGCTGGCCGTTGCTCGCGAGCACGCCGCGCTCCAGGTAGATGTTGTCCTCCAGGCCGACCCGGACGTTGCCGCCGGCGAGCGCCGCCGCCGCGACGAAGGGCAGCTGGTTGCGGCCGATCGAGAAGGCCGAGAAGACCCAGCCCTCGGGCAGGTTGTCGACCAGGGCCTGGAAGGTGCGCAGGTCGTCGGGCGCCCCCCAGGGGATGCCGAGGCAGAGCTGCACCAGGACCGGATCGTCGAGCAGGCCCTGGCCGGCCAGCCACTTGGCCAGCTCCAGGTGGCCGCTGTCGAAGACCTCGATCTCCGGCCGCACGCCCAGGGCCTGCATCTGGCGCGCCATCTCGCGCAGCGCGGCCGGGGTGTTGGTCATGACGTAGTCGCCTTCCCCGAAGTTCATGGTGCCGCAGTCGAGGGTGGCGATCTCGGGGAGCAGTTCGGCGACGTGGGCCAGGCGCTCGCTGGCGCCGGCCATGTCGGTGCCCTCGGCGGCCGGCGGCAGGGGCGCCTCGACGGAGCCCAGCACGAGATCGCCGCCCATGCCGGCGGTCAGGTTGATCACAACGTCCTGACCGGAGTCCCGGATCCGGGCGACGACCTCGCGGAACAGCGCCGGGTCGCGCGCGCCCTTCCCGGTCTCGGGGTCCCGCACGTGGCAATGCGCCACCGCGGCCCCAGCGCTGGCGGCCTCGAGCGCCGCTTCGGCGATCTCTTTCGGCGTCACCGGCACCTTGTCCGACTTCTCCGTGGTCTCGCCGGCCCCGGTGACGGCGCAGGTGATGAAGACCTCCCGGCTGGGTGACAGGCCCATGGCGTGCTCCTCCTCTTAGCGCCCCGGAGCTTGCGGCAAATCGCCGCCCAACACTTTTCGTTTTGCGAGGAGGACTTTGCATATTACGAAGATCGCATGGTCTTTCAGCCCAGCGATGACGCACTCGAGGTCACTCTGCTGATCCTGCCGGAGTCCTCCTTGCTTTCGGTCGCCTCGACCCTGGACCCCTTGCGCGCCGCCAACCGGGTCTCCGGGCGTGAGCTCTACCGCTGGCGGGTGGTCTCGCCCGACGGCAGGGCGCCTGAGACCACCTGCGGCCTGCGTCTGCCGGCCGAGGGGCCCTTCGACCCGCAAGCGGTGGGTGCGGCCCTGATCGTGGTGGCGGGCTTCAACGTCTTCCGCCAGGCGACGCCCAGGCTGCTGGCCGGGGTTCGCCGAGCGGCCCAGCGCGGCGCCGCGCTCGGCGGGGTCGAGGCCGGGGCCTGGGTGCTCGGCCTGGCCGGACTGCTCAACGGCCGCCGGGCAACCACCCACTGGGAGGACCTGGAGGACTTCGCGGCCCGCTTCCCGGAGGTCGAGGTGCTGCCGGACCGCTACGTGGTCGACGGGCCCTGCTTCACCTCGGGCGGCGCCTCGCCGAGCTTCGACATGATGCTGCAGCTGATCCGCAGCCGGCAGGGCTACGGCGTCGCCCTGGATACCGCCAGCGTCTTCATCTACGACGAGGTCCACGCCAGCACCGACGTCCAGCCGCTGGTCTCGCTCGGCCGCCTGGACTGGCACGAGCCGCGGGTCGCGGCGGCGATCCGGCTGATGGAGCGGCACCTCGACGATCCCCTGCCGATCGCCCACATCGCCCGGCGGATCGGGGTCTCGGCGCGGACCCTGGAGACGCTCTTCGGCCGCCGGGTCGGCATGGGCCCGGGCGCCTACTACCTGGGCCTGCGCCTCAACGCCGCCCGGCGCCTGCTGCTCGACGCCCGGCTGCCGGCCGCCGAGGTCGCGGTGCGCAGCGGCTTCTCCTCGATCGCCACCTTCTCCCGTGCCTTCAAGCGCCGCTTCGGCCAGAGCCCCAGCGCCTTCCGGCGTCAGGCTCAGGGCGCGGACCCGGCCGCGGCGAAGCGCCAGGGCCGGAGCGCCAGGTAGGCGAGCAACGGCCCGACGGTGAAGACCGTCATGGTGAGGCTCAGCGCCCAGGCGCTGCCGTCGTGCAGCCAGGCGACCAGCAGGGCGCCCAGGCCGGCGCAACCGATCTCGAGGGCGCCGAGCAGCGCGGCGGCCAGGCCGCGGCCCGCGGTGCAGACGTCGAAGGCCCGCACCGGCGCGCTGGCGAAGATCAGGCCGAGGCCGAGCGCGAAGGCGGAGAGCGCGGCGGTGAAGGTCAGGACCCCGACCAGATCCAGGGCGGTCAGGCCGATCAGGACCGCCGGGCCGAGAGCGCAGAGCAGCAGCCCGGCGAAGGCAATGCCGTCCACCGGCAGGCGGCCGGCCGCCCGGTTGGCCGCCATGGCACCGAAGAAGTAGGCCAGGACAATGGCGGCGTAGTAATAGCCGTAGCTCTCGGTCGCGACCCCCAGACCTTCGATGAAGAGAAAGGGGCCTTCGGTGACGAAGGCGAAAAGCGCCGCCATGGTGCCGCCGAGGATCAGCGCATAGGTCATGTAGGCGCCGTTGCGCAGCAGGGCCGCGTAGCCGGCGAGGATCTTCCGCGGTTGTGTCGCCTCCCGATCGGGCTGCGCCAGGGTCTCCGGCAGGTAGCGCCAGATCAGCAGGGTCACCAGGACGATCAGGCCGAGCAGCAGGACGAAGTTCGAGCGCCAGCCGAAGCTCACGTGCATCAGGCCGCCGATCAGCGGCCCTACCGCCGGCGCCAGGGCCACCGCCATGCCGTAGGCGCCGAGCACCTTGACCGCGCCGGCCTCGTCGTAGAGCTCACGGATCACCGCATAGCCGACCACGACCTCGGTGCAGGCGGTCACCCCCTGCAGAATCCGCGCCGCGATCAGGCTCTCCAGGTCGGGCGCCAGGGCGCAGGCCAGGGTCGAGAGCGCGAAACCCAGCATCCCGCCAAGCAGGATCGGTCGCCGGCCGAAGCGGTCCGACAGCGGGCCGTAGACCAGCTGCGCCAGGGCGAAGCCCAGCAGGTTGAGGCTCATGGTCAGCTGCACCGCCTCGGCGTCGGCCGAGAAATAGCCCTGAAGGTGCGGCAGCGAGGGCGTGTAGAGGTCGGTCGAAAGGATGCTGACCGCCGAAGCGGCGATCAGCAGCGCCGGGATGTAGAGGGGCACCCGCGCCGCCGCCGCCGCGCCCCGCGGCATCAGTAGACCACCGCGGTGAGGTAGAGCCCCTCGGCCGGCGCGGTCTGGCCGGCCAGGCTGCGGTCGCGCGCCTCCAGCACCGCCTCGACCTTGGCCGTGCTCCACTTGCCCTCGCCGACCAGGCGCAGGCTGCCGGCGAAGTTGCGCACCTGATGGTGCAGGAAGGAGGGCGCCCGCGCACGGATCTCGATGTCCTCGGCCAGGCGCGAGACCTCGATCGCGGTCAGGGTCTTGACCGGCGACTTGGCCTGGCACTCGCTGGCCCGGAAGCTGGAGAAGTCGTGCTTGCCGACCAGGACCTGGGCGGCGGCGTGCATCGCGGCGGCGTCCAGCGGCCGGGGCACCCACCAGGCTCGGCCCCGCTCAAGCGCCAGGGGCGGCCGGCGGTTGACGATGCGGTAGAGGTAGCGCCGCTCGGTGGCCGAGAAGCGGGCGTGGAAATCGGCCGCCGCGATCTCGGCGGCGAGCACCGCGACCGGCGCCGGCTTGAGGTGTGCGTTGAGCGCGTCGCGCAGGGTCTCGGCCGTCGTGGGCTTCTCCAGGTCAAGGTGCGCGACCTGGCCCAGGGCGTGGACCCCGGCGTCGGTGCGGCCCGCCCCGTGGACCGTCGCGGTCTCGCCGCAGAAGGCGGTCACTGCTTCCTCCAGGGCCTGCTGCACCGAGGGCCCGTTGTCCTGGCGCTGCCAGCCGACGAAGGCGCCGCCGTCGTACTCCAGGGTCAGCCTGAAGCGGGTCATGGCTGCGGGTCCGGCAAGGGCAGCCGGGTGCCGGATTCGAGGGGAAAGCCGCGCAGGAAGGCCGCCGCGTCCAAGGGTTGCTTGCCGGCCCGCTGCAGCGTCACCAGGCGCAGGGCGCCTGCGCCGCAAGCGATGGTCGGCGCGCCGTCCAGGACCTGGCCTGCCGCCGCGGTGGCCGGCCCCTCGACGACCTCGCTGTCCAGGACTTTGATCCGCTCGCCTGCCGCCTCGAACCAGGCACCCGGCCAGGGCGCGAAGGCCCGGCGCCGGCGGTCCAGGGCCGCGGCAGTCTCGCGCCAGTCGAGCCGGCCCTCGTTGCGTTCCAGCTTGGCGGCGTAGGTCACCCCCGCATCAGGCTGCGGTCGCGGGGTCAGGCGGCCCCCGGACAGGCCCGCCAGCGCCTCGACGATCAGGCGCCCGCCTAGATCGGCCAAGACGTCGTGGAGCTCGCTGGCGGTGGTCCGGGCGTTGATCGGGATCGCCTCCTGCAGCAGCATCGCCCCGGTGTCGAGGCCCTCGTCCATCTGCATGATGGTGATCCCGGTCTCGGCGTCGCCGGCCAGGATCGCCCGCTGGATTGGCGCCGCGCCGCGCCAGCGCGGCAGCAGCGAGGCGTGGACATTGAGGCAACCCAGGCGCGGCGCCTCCAGGATCGCCCTGGGCAGGATCAGCCCGTAGGCCGCGACCACCGCTACGTCCAGCTCCAGCGCGGCGAAGGCCGCCTGGGCCTCCTTGTCCTTGAGCCGCTTGGGCGTGCGGACCTCCCAGCCCCGCGCCTCGGCAAAGGCCTGGACCGGCGAGGGCCGCAGCTTCTTGCCGCGCCCGGCCGGCCGCGGCGGCTGGCAATAGACCGCGGCGATCTCGTGCCCCGCCGCCGCCAGCGCCTCGAGGCTGACGCGCGCGAAGTCGGGGGTGCCCAGGAAGGCGAGGCGCAATCGGGTCATGCCGCCACGGAGTCCGTCGTCCGGAGAAACGAGATCGCAGCGGACCTTATAGGCGGGAGCCGCGCTCTGCCATCCCCAAGCGGAGATCCGCGCGGCCGACTAGACCGACGCCGGTTCCTTCTGGCTGGGCTTCTCGGCCTTCTTGGCCTTGAGCAGCTTGCGCAGGATCATGTTGCGCTTCAGGGCCGAGAGGTGGTCGACGAAGAGGATACCGTCCAGGTGGTCGATCTCGTGCTGGATGCAGGTCGCCAGCAGCCCGTCGGCCGCCAGCTCGCGGATCTCGTTCTGGCGGTCCAGGTAGCGGAGCTTGACCGCCGCCGGGCGCACCACCTCGGCGTAGTGCTCGGGCAGGGACAGGCAGCCTTCCTCGTAGCCGGCATCCTCGTCGGAGACCCAGGTCAGCTCCGGGTTGGCCAGCATCATGGGCTGAGGCTCGGAGTCCTTGTCGGCAACGTCGACCACGATGACCCGCTTCAGGACCCCGACTTGGGGTGCCGCCAAGCCGATGCCCGGGGCGTCGTACATGGTCTCCAGCATGTCGTCCATCAGGCGGCCGATCTCCTCGTCGACCTTGTCGACGGGCTTGGAGAGCTTCTTCAGCCGCGGGTCGGGCGCGGTGATGATCGGCAGCAGGGCCATGGCACAGGCAGCGCTTGCGAATTGGAATGTTTCCAAAGCATTACCTATGGCCCGGGGCGCCCAGCGTCAAGGCCGCGATCCCCCACTCTGCGGGAAACGCCCTCCGGCCCTGGCCGCCCCGGCGCTGGGTGGTAAAATTATCCATGTCCGGATTCGCGAACCTCACCGAGGCCCAGATCATCGTCGCCGGCGCGGCGGCGGTCATCGTCGTCCTTGTCGCCCTGATCTCGATCCTGGCGCTGCGCGGCGCCGGCCGCTCGGCCCGGGAGCTGGACGGCCGCCTTCGGCAGCTCGCCGAGAGCCAGGCGGCAACCCAGGCCCTGACCGCCGAGACCCTGCGCGCCCAGGAGCGCGCCCTGAGCCAGGCCATGGAGCAGCGCCTGAGCGAGCTGTCCCAGCGCATCGGCAACCGGCTCTCCGACACCGCGCAGCAGCAGCACACAACGCTCACCAACCTGCACAAGCGCCTGGAGGTGATCGACCGGGCCCAGCAGAACATCACCCAGCTGTCCAGCCAGGTGGTCGGGCTCCAGGATATCCTGGCCAACAAGCAGGCCCGCGGCGCCTTCGGCGAGATCCAGCTCAAGGACCTGGTCGAGGCGATCCTGCCGCCCACGGCCTTCGCCTTCCAGGCCAGCCTGGGCGAGAATCGCCGGGTCGACTGCCTTCTGAAGCTGCCCAACCCGCCCGGGCCCATCGCCATCGACGCCAAGTTCCCGCTGGAAAGCTACCAGCTGCTGCGCGACGCCCAGGACGAGGCCCAGCGGGTCCAGGCCGCGCGGCGCTTCACCCAGGATGTTCGCAAGCACATCCAGGACATCGCCGCCAGGTACATCGTGCCCGGCGAGACTGCGGAGTCGGCCCTGATGTTCCTGCCCTCCGAGGCGGTCTACGCCGAGCTCCACGCCAACTTCACCGCCCTGGTCGAGGAGTCCTTCCGGGCCCGGGTCTGGATCGTCTCGCCGACCACCCTGATGGCGACCCTCAACACCGTGCGGGCGATCCTCAAGGACGTGCGCATGAGGGAGCAGGCCGACGTGATCCAGGCCGAGATGCGCAAGCTGCTGGACGACGTGCGCCGCCTGGACGAGCGGGTCGGCAAGCTGCAGCACCACTTCGACCTGACCTCGGAGGACATCCGCAAGATCCGCATCTCGACCGAGAAGGTCACCCGCGGCGCCGAGCGCATCGAAGGTCTGCAGCTGGAAGACCCCGCCGCCGAGGCCCAACGCCTGACCGACAGCGACACCCGTCCGAAGCTCTCGACGATTAACTAGAATAGGGCTTATATTGGATTTGACTCAAATCCAGTTAATCGAGAACAAATGGATTTGAATCAACCCCTTGACCCCGCCTCTCCCAAATACACCGATGTCATCACCGGGCTTGACCCGGTGATCCATGGCTGAAGACGGACGTCCGACGGCACGATGGATGCCCGGATCATGTGTGGATGGCCCCCGCCTTGCCAGGGTTTGTTTTGCGTTTTGGCGTCGGTCTTTGCTTGCGGTCATGTGTCCGGCCTGTTGTCGCGGCGGTGAGCCGCAGGCCCTGAT
>JASJBF010000015.1 GCA_030066685.1 Kiloniellales bacterium
CTTCGGCGTCTCCAACTACCGCGCCTGGCGGATCGCCGAGATCGTCCGGCTCTGCGACCTGCAGGGCGTGCCGCGGCCGGTGGTCAGCCAGCCCTACTACAACGCCATGAACCGTATGCCCGAGGTCGAGCACCTGCCGGCCTGCGGCCACTACGGTCTGGGCGTGGTGCCCTACAGCCCGCTGGCCCGCGGCGTGCTGACCGGCAAGTACCATCCCGACGAGGCGCCGCCCGCCGAGACCCGCGCCGGGGCCGAGGACACCCGGATGATGCAGACCGAGTGGCGCCGCGAATCCCTGGTCATTGCCCAGAAGGTCAAGGCCCATGCCGAGGCGCAGGGCATCACCCCCGGCCAGTTCGCCGTCGCCTGGCTGCTCAACAACGCCCTGGTCACCGCGCCCATCGCGGGGCCGCGGACCGAGGCCCAGTGGGCCGACTACCTGGGCGGCCTGGACTACGCCTTCACCGCCGAGGACGAGGCCCTGATCGACGGCCTGGTTCCGAGCGGCCATCCCTCGACCCCCGGCTACAGCGACCCCGCCTACCCGATCGAGGGCCGGGTCGCGCTGAGCGGCTGAGGGCGAGACCGTGCACAGCCTCCCCGGCCGTTGCCACTGCGGCAACCTCACCCTGGTCTACGAGACCGCCGTGCCGCCCGCCGAGACCGAGGTCCGGGCCTGCGCCTGCGGCTTCTGCCGGCGCCACGGCGCGCTGAGCGTTTCCGATCCCGAGGGCCGCCTGCGGATCGCGGTCGCCGACCCGCAGCGCCTGATCCGCTACCGCTTCGCCCTGGGCACGGCCGACTTCCTGATCTGCGCCGACTGCGGGGTCTACGCCGCCGCGGTCCTGGCCGAGGGCGACGCGGCCTGGGCGGTGCTGAACCTCAACCTGCTGGACGCCCGCGACGACTTCACCCGGGCGCCCCGGGTCGCCGACTACGATGGCGAGGACACGGCCGCCCGGGTCCGCCGCCGCAAGGCCAGGTGGACCCCGATCGCCGCCTGATCAGCTGCCGTTCTCAACCGCCGTTCAGGGCCTGGGCCGCGCGGGCGTGGAGGGCGCGCTCGGCCTCGCCTTCGGCCGCCGGGAACTCGGTCCGCAGCCGCTCCAGGGCCTTGATCGTGCCGGCGTGGTCGTGGAGGCCGAAGCGGGCCTGGGCCAGGTCGGCCAGCAGTTCGGCGCTGGCACCGTAGATCAGGCAGCTCTCCAGCAGGTCCCGCGCCTCCTCGTGGTAGCCCTTGCCCAGGCACTTGCGGGCCAGCTTGCGCCGTTCCGGCACGGGCTGGCCCAGGGCCTTGAGGCGCGTGGGCCAGTAGAGCCGCCATTTCGGCTTGGGGCGCTGAAACCTGATCTTCTTTCGGGGCCGAGGCATGCCCCTTCAGATAGGCGGCCCGGGCTTAGGCGCCAAGCCGTTCCCGGGCGATTTCGTACCACTCGCGCTGGGCCCGGTAGTAGGGCTTGGGCGCCAGCTCGACCGAGCGGACGACCTCGGCGAAGACCTCGCGGGCCTCGTCCCGGCGGCCGGCCTGCTCGAGCAGCAGACCGTAGCGGCAGCGCGCCTCCTCGCCGGCGAAGTAGCCGACCAGGGCCTCGTATTCATAAAGCGCCTGCTCGGTCTCGCCCTGGCCCTCAAGGCCGCGGGCGTAGAGCAGATGACCCTCGGCGGACTGGAAATTCGGGTCCGCCTGTCGCAGCCGGTCCAGGGCCTCGACGCTGCCGGCGAAGTCCTGCAGCCCGAAGCGGGCCTTGGCCAGGGCCAGCAGGATCGCCGGGTCCTCGCCGTGGATCCCCTGCAGGCAGCCGGCCAGCAGCTCCTGCGCCTCTTCGTAGCGGTTCTTGTAGAGGCACTCCTTGGCCAGCTTGAAGCGGTTCTCCACGGTGTCGGCGCGCGCCGCCTCCCGGGTCAGCTGGCGAAGCTCGCGGTCCGGGTTGACCACCGAGTCCAGGTCCTTGGCGACCTGCCGGCCGGCGCGACTGTGCGCCAGCTCCGGCAGGATCTCGACGAAGAAATAGGCGATCGCGCCGACCAGCGGCAGCATCATGACGATGAAGACCCAGTAGGTCTGCCGCCCGGTCTTCAGGACGTGGACGACCAGCAGGATCTGGAAGGCGATGACGACGGCGCCAAGGATCGGCACGGCACGAAACCCGATGCTCTCTGGAGACGCCACCCTTTCAGGTTGCGCTTAGCACAGGGTTAACACGCAGCCGGCCGGTCGCGCATACCCTGTCCGGGGGCCCTTTCGCCGGCCGCCGAAAAGTAGCCCCCCTGCCGCGCAAAGGGGGGATCGCGGCAGAGGGGCACCGAGTGGAAGCACTCTTTTCTTGCAGGCTGCTGACGGCGCGGCGGCGGGGGATTGACCGCCTGCCGTCTGCCTGTCCGAGTAGTTCGTTCCGGAATTGGGCAGGTTTGTGGCTGCGGCGTTAACTTTTCTCCATCTTGCGCGATCTCGGGCGCGGCCGGGGGATCCATCGAGGGGGCAAGATGGCGGGCGTGATGATCGTGACCGGCGGCAGCTGGGCCGATCGTCTGGCTGCTGTCCGTGGAGTCGCCCTATACGACGGGTGCGGTGTTGCGAGTGTCGGGCGGCCGCTGAGCCTAGAAGGAGACGCCGAAGATCAGCATCAGGTCGTGGGAATGCAGGTCGGCATCCGGATCGCCGGCCTCCCGGTCCAGGGTGGCGCGGTCGCTCTCGCCCTGGCCGACGTAGCGGTAGGCCAGCGAGAGGTTGAGGTTGCTCGACAGCGGCATGTTGACGCCGGCGGTCAGGCCCCAGGAGAGGTTGTAGCGCTCCCGGTCCGCCTCCTCGGCGCTCAGGCCGGCCGTGCCCGAGGCGCCGTCGCCGGGCCGCCGGGTCAGGCCGATGCCACCGCCCAGGTAGGGCTGCATGTTCATGCCGAAGAGCCCCTCTTCGCCCAGGTCGAAGGCGTAGAGCAGGCTGACCGTGGCGGAGGTGTCGGCCTCCCCCGTCTCGCCGCGCAGGGCCGCTAGCTCGCCGGCGTAGGCCTCCTGCAGGGCAAAGGGAGACTGCTGGCCGAGACCGGCGGCGATGCGCCACTCGCCGCTTTCGCGTGGCAGGGCATAGCCCATGGAGACGCCCAAGCCCTTAAGCCCGCCTGAGGGATTGCTTCCCGCCGGGCTCAAAGCGAAGCTGCTCGCCGAGGCTTGATTCGCGGCCGGGAGATCGAAATCGAGGTAAAACCGATCCTCACCGGCCGCGGCCGGCCGTGCCAGGCCGATCAGCGCCACAACGGTTAAGAAAAGGTTAATACTTCGCACGCTCTGAATCCCCGAAAACCTGACGAAATGTAGCAGGTTTGATCCTAAAAGGCCAAAATCAACTTTAGGTTAGTTTCGTGACCTTTGCCGCTTTGCCTGACCGTTAAACGATTCTTTAACCCTCTACACCAGTGAAACGCTTCAACCCCTTGTACCAGTGCAACACATTCAAATGACCGACGGTCCGCTTCCAGTCTATCGCCAACGCCGCCGGGACCGCCTGATCAAGCCCGACATGGCACAGGAACTCGCGGCGGAGAAACTGCAGAGCCTCCACAATGCGCTCCGACACTACGAACCGGCGATGGGCCGCGGCGGCTGGAAGGCGCGTCTCGGCCTGGAACGGCGCAAAGCGGATCCCCCGCAAGGCCTTTATATGTTCGGCGGGGTGGGCCGCGGCAAGTCCATGTTGATGGATATCTTCTTTGAATCCGCCCCTGTTGCATTAAAGCAACGGGTCCATTTCCACGCCTTCATGGCCCAGGTCCACGACCGCCTGCACGACTGGCGCCAGAAGACCAAGGGCAGCAAGGCCGACCCCCTGCCCGAGCTGGCCGCCGAGCTGGCGGAAGAAGCCTGGTTGCTCTGCTTCGACGAATTCCACGTGGTCAATATCGCCGACGCCATGATCCTGGCCCGGCTCTTCACCGGACTCTTCGACCGGGGCGTGGTGATGGTCGCGACCTCCAACTTCCCGCCGGACCGGCTCTACGAGGGCGGCCTGCAGCGCGAACGCTTCCTGCCCTTCATCGAGCTGCTCAAGCGGCGCCTCGACGTGCTCGAGCTGGACGGCCTCCTGGACTATCGCCTGGCCCGCCTGCGCGAGCTGGAGGTCTACCATCAGCCCCTGGACGCCGCGGCCGAGGCGGCGCTGGAGGCCGCCTTCGCCCGCCTGACCGAAGGCGCCGCAACTGCGCCGGACAGCCTGACGGTCAAGGGCAGAACCCTGGAGGTGCCGGCGGCCGCCCGCGGCGTCGCCCGCTTCGACTTCGCCGAGCTCTGCGAGCGCCCCCTGGGCGCCGAGGACTACCTGGCCCTGGCCCGGCGCTACCACACCCTGGTCCTGGCCGGCGTCCCGATGCTGACCCCGGAACGGCGCGATGCGGCGCGGCGATTCATGGTCCTGATCGACGCGCTCTACGAGCAGCGGGTCAATCTCATCGTCTCGGCCGAGGCCGCCCCGGAAGCCCTCTACCCCGAGGGCAGCGGCGCCTTCGAGTTCCAGCGCACCGTCTCGCGCCTCAACGAGATGCAGTCCAAGGACTACGTCGAGGCCGCCTCGGCCCCAAACGCGGCGCGGCGCGCCAGCGTCTAGTCCGAGCCCGTGCTAACCGAAGCCGAGATCCAAGATCGGCGGCCGGTCTGGGTCGCCCTGTCCGAGCTCTGGCTCGATACCGAGCTGCAGGACCGCGACTTCGACCACATCGCGAGGGTGCTCCGAGCCAGCGGCTACGACCGGGACGCCTTGGACCGGATCCTGGCCGAGGAGGTAGCGCCGGTGGTCTATCTCAACCTCTATTCGGTCGCCGGCGTCTGGACCGGCTTCGATCCGGATTGGCTCTGCGCCGAGATCTCGCGCAGGCTGCGAACGCGGGGACCAATCCGCGCCTGGCTCGTGCGGCGACGGCGTGCCGTGATGACAGGCCTAATCCGCGATGAATGGCAGGCGGTGCTGCGCCGCTACGATGCCTTGGCAGAGGAAGCAGATGCTTCGCGCTGAGCGGGGCGCCGCCTCGTCTTGCTCCCTCCTGAGTTTCGCGCTAGTAACCGCGCGGTCCGGCCGTCCCTTCGGCTGGGACTCACCTTACAAGCCGCGGCGCGACGCCTGGACGCCGATGCCGCCGGCACTCAGTTGCGGGGAACAGGCATCATGGCAAGGAACAAGATCGCGCTGATCGGCGCCGGGCAGATCGGCGGCACCTTGGCGCTGCTCGCCGGTCTCAAGGACCTGGGCGACGTGGTCCTCTTCGACATCGTCGACGGCATGCCCCAGGGCAAGGCGCTGGACCTGGCGCAGACCGGACCGGTCGAAGGCTACGACGCCAAGCTGGCCGGCGCCTCCCGGTACAGCGCGATCAAGGGCGCCGACGTGGTCATCGTCACTGCCGGCGTGCCGCGCAAGCCGGGCATGAGCCGCGACGACCTGCTCGGCATCAACACCAAGGTGATGCAGGCGGTCGGCGAGGGCATCAAGAAGAACTGCCCCAAGGCCTTCGTGATCTGCATCACCAACCCGCTTGACGCCATGGTCTGGGTCCTGCAGCAGGCCAGCGGCCTGCCGACCCACATGGTGGTCGGCATGGCCGGCGTGCTCGATTCGGCGCGCTTCCGCCACTTCCTGGCCCAGGAGATGAACGTCAGCCAGGAGGACGTCAGCGCCTTCGTGCTCGGCGGCCACGGCGACACCATGGTGCCCATGGTGCGCTACTCGACGGTCGCCGGCATCCCGCTGCCGGACCTGGTCAAGATGGGCTGGATCAGCCAGAAGCGGGTCAACGAGATCGTCCAGCGCACCCGGGACGGCGGCGCCGAGATCGTCGGCCTAATGAAGACCGGCTCGGCCTTCTACGCTCCCGCCGCCTCGGCCATCGCCATGGCCGAGTCCTATCTCAAGGACAAGAAGCGGGTCCTGCCCTGCGCCGCCTACATGAAGGGCGAGTACGGGGTGAAGAACCTCTACGTCGGCGCCCCCGTGGTGATCGGCGCCAAGGGCGTCGAGCGGGTGGTCGAGCTGAAGCTCTCGGCGGCCGAGAAGAAGATGCTCGACAAGTCGGTGAGCGCGGTCAAAGGCCTGGTCGAGGCCTGCAAGAAGCTGAACGCCACCGACAAGTCGCCTGCGAAGGCCAAGCCGGCCCCGCGCAAGGCCAAGCCGGCCTCTACGGCGCGCGGACGCACAAGCAGGACGGCCTAGAGCGGGATGATTTGAAGTCGAAGGGACTTCAAATCTGAATCCCGCTCTAATCCAACAGTTGAGAGCACGATGATTTGAGGTCGATTCGACCTCAAATCATCGTGCTCGTGGGCGCCGGCCGCCGTCCCGAGCCCGTAAGTTCCCGGTGTCCCTGCGCCGGGCCCTGTCCGGCGGGTCGGCGGCAGCGCGGTTGCACGCGCGGTCGGGCTTGCTACAGTACTTAAGTCTTAGAGGAGACAGGGACCGGGCAGCGCGGCCGCGGGGGCCGCGTAAACGAATTCTTCGAACGAACGTCTCCCCCTCGAGCGAGGCTCAATCCTTCCTATGAACATTCATGAGTACCAGGCCAAGAGCCTGCTGCAGAAGTTCGGCGTTGCCGTGCCGCGGGGCATCCCGGCCTTCACGCCGGAGGAGGCGGAGAACGCGGCCCGCGAGCTGGGCGGGCCCGTCTTCGTGGTCAAGTCCCAGATCCACGCCGGCGGCCGCGGCGCCGGGCGCTTCACCGACGACCCGGACGGCAAGGGCGGCGTGCGGATCTGCAAGTCCCTCGACGATGTCCGGGAGGAGTCCCGCAAGATGCTCGGCCACGTCCTGGTGACAAAGCAGACCGGCGCGGCGGGCAAGGAGGTCAAGCGGCTCTACATCGAGGAGGGCTGCGACATCGCCCGCGAGCTCTACCTGAGCCTGCTGGTCGACCGCGCGACCTCCTGGATCACCGTGATGGCCTCGACCGAGGGCGGCATGGACATCGAGGAGGTCGCCGCCAAGACGCCGGAGAAGATCATCATGGTGGCGATCGACCCGGCCCAGGGCCTGATGCCCTACCACGCCCGCAAGATCGCCTTCGGCCTGGAGCTCGAGGGCGACCAGGTCAAGTCGGCGGTGCGCTTCCTGATCGCCATGTACAAGGCCTTTACCGAGCTCGACGCTTCGCTGGTCGAGATCAACCCCCTGGTCGTCACCGGTGCCGGCGAGGTCATCGCCCTGGACGCCAAGATGAACTTCGACGACAACGCGCTCTACCGGCACAAGGACCTCGCCGGCATGCGCGACGAGGACGAAGAGGACCCCATGGAGCTGGAGGCCGCGCGCCACGAGCTCAACTACATCAAGCTCGACGGCAACATCGGCTGCATGGTCAACGGCGCCGGCCTGGCCATGGCGACCATGGACATCATCAAGCTCTACGGCGGCGAGCCGGCCAACTTCCTCGACGTCGGCGGCGGCGCCACCAAGGAGCGGGTGACCACAGCCTTCAAGATCATCCTCTCGGACCCCAACGTCGAGGGGATCCTGGTCAACATCTTCGGCGGCATCATGCGCTGCGACGTCATCGCCGAGGGCGTGGTCGCCGCCGCCAGGGAGGTCGCCTTGAAGGTGCCCCTGGTGGTCCGTCTCGAGGGCACCAACGTCGACCTCGGCAAGAAGATCCTGGCCGAGTCCGGCCTCGCCATTACCTCCGCCGACGACCTCGCCGACGCCGCGGACAAGGTGGTCAAAGCGGTGAAGGAGGCGGCGTGATGGCGGTTCTCGTCGACAAGGATACCAAGGTCATCTGCCAGGGCTTCACCGGCTCTCAGGGCACCTTCCATTCCGAGCAGGCCATCGCCTACGGCACCCGGATGGTCGGTGGCGTCACCCCCGGCAAGGGCGGTAGCACGCACCTCGACCTGCCGGTCTTCGACACGGTGGCGGAGGCGGTCGAGAAGACCGGCGCCGAGGCTTCGGTGATCTACGTGCCGCCGCCCTTCGCGGCCGATGCGATCCTGGAATGCATCGACGCCGAGGTCGGCCTGGCGGTCTGCATCACCGAAGGCATCCCGGTGCTCGACATGGTCCGGGTCAAGCGGGCCCTCGGCGGCTCCAAGACCCGGCTGGTCGGGCCCAACTGCCCGGGGGTGATCACGCCCGAGGCCTGCAAGATCGGCATCATGCCGGGTCACATCCACGCCCGCGGCAGGATCGGCGTGGTTTCGCGCTCGGGCACCCTGACCTACGAGGCCGTGGCCCAGACCACCGCGGCCGGGCTGGGGCAGTCGACCTGCATCGGGATCGGCGGCGACCCGGTCAACGGCACCAACTTCATCGACTGCCTGGAGATGTTACTGGCCGACGACGAGACCGACGGCATCGTCATGATCGGCGAGATCGGCGGCTCCGCCGAGGAGGAAGCCGCCACGTTTTATAGTAAGTCGAAAGTTAATAAGCCGATGGTAGGATTCATCGCCGGTCGAACGGCGCCGCCGGGGCGGCGCATGGGCCACGCCGGTGCCATCATCTCCGGCGGCAAGGGCGGTGCGGAGGACAAGATCGAGGCGATGAAGTCGGCCGGAATCCTGGTTGCCGACTCGCCCGCCACGCTCGGAAGCACCATGTTGAAGGCGATGAAGGGCTGATCCGGACCCGGGGAAAAACGGCCCCGGGGACCACCAAAGCAAGGGCGGCGCGGGCGGCCCGAAGGCCGTCGCGCCGAAGCGGAGCATGGCACAGACGAGCAAGACCGGACCCCAAGCTGGCAATGGCGTCGATCCGGCCGTCATCGCCCGGCAGTTTCAGCAGTACCAGACGGACCCCGGCGGCCTGACGCCGGACTGGAGGGCCTTCTTCGACGACCTCGACGACGAGGCCCGGGGCCTGATCCAGGGCCTGGTCACGCCCGCAGCCGTGCCGCCGCAGCTGGCGGCCGGCGCCAGCGCCGAGCAGATCCGCAGCGCCACCCTGGACTCGATCCGGGCGCTGATGCTGATCCGCGCCTACCGGGTGCGCGGCCATCTCGAGGCTGACCTCGATCCCCTGGGCCTGACTCCCAAGGTCCCGCATCCCGAGCTCGACCCCAAGACCTACGGCTTCACCGACGCCGACATGGAGCGTCCGATCTTCATCGACCACGTGCTGGGCCTGGAGACCGCGACCCTCCGGGAGATCGTCAAGCGGGTGCGCGCGACCTACTGCGGCAAGATCGGCGTCGAGTACATGCACATCCAGGACCCGGCGCAGAAGGCCTGGATCCAGGAGCGAATCGAGTCGATTCAGAACGAGACCCAGTTCACCGACACCGGCAAGCGCGCCATTCTCGAACGCCTGACCGCCGCCGAGGTCTTCGAGAAGTTCCTGAACAAGAAATACACCGGCACCAAGCGCTTCGGCCTGGACGGCGGCGAGTCCATGATCCCGGCGCTGGAGCAGATCCTGAAGCGCGGCGGCCAGCTCGGCCTGAAGGAGGTCGTGATCGGCATGCCGCACCGCGGCCGGCTCAACGTGCTCGCCAACTTCATGGGCAAGCCCTTCACCGCGATCTTCTCGGAGTTCCAGGGCGGCGCCGCCAGCCCCGAGGACGTCGGCGGCTCCGGCGACGTCAAGTACCACCTCGGGACCTCGACCGACCGCACCTTCGAGGGCAACACGGTGCACCTTTCGCTGACCGCTAACCCCTCGCACCTGGAGGCGGTCGATCCGGTGGTGGTCGGCAAGGTGCGCGCCAAGCAGATGCAGCACCGGGACCACGACCGCACTCAGGTCATGGCCCTGCTGATGCACGGCGACGCCGCCTTCGCCGGCCAGGGCCTGGTGCCCGAGACCCTCGATCTCTCCGAGCTCAAGGGCTACCGCATCGGCGGCACGATCCACTTCATCGTCAACAACCAGATCGGCTTCACCACCAACCCGGTGAACTCGCGCTCGGGGCCCTACTGCTCCGACACCGCGAAGATCATCCAGGCGCCGATCTTCCACGTGAATGGCGACGACCCCGAGGCGGTGGTCCACATCGCGCGCATCGCGACCGAGTTCCGCCAGACCTTCAAGAAGGACGTCGTCATCGACATGTTCTGCTACCGGCGCTTCGGCCACAACGAGGGCGACGAGCCGGCCTTCACCCAACCGCTGATGTACGCGAAGATCCGCCAGCATCCGACCGCCCGGCAGATCTACGCCGAGCGCCTGGTCGGCGAAGGCCTGCTGACCGTGGAGCAGGCCGAGGGCATGGTGGCTGAGTGGAACCAGCGCCTGGAGAACGAGTTCAAGGCCGCCGGCAGCTACAAGCCGAACAAGGCGGACTGGCTGGAAGGCACCTGGAGCGGCCTCGACAAGGTGCGCGGCTACGACGCCCGGCGCGGCGATACCGACGTCCCGGTCAAGGTCCTGCAGCAGGTCGGCGAAGCGCTGACCCGGGTGCCCGAAGACCTGAACGTCAATCCCAAGATCGTCCGCCTGCTGGATGCCAAGCGGCAGATGTTCGAAACCGGCGAAGGCATCGACTGGGCGACCGCCGAGGCCTTGGCCTTCGGCACCCTGCTGGTCGAGGGCAACCCGGTGCGCCTTTCCGGTCAGGACTGCAACCGCGGCACCTTCTCGCAGCGCCACGCCAAGCTGGTCGACCAGAAGGACGAGACCAGCTACATGCCGCTGAACCATATTAGCGAGGGGCAGGCAACGATCGAGATCGTCGACAGCCCCTTGAGCGAGCTCGCGGTCCTGGGCTTCGAGTACGGCTTCTCCCTGGCCGAGCCGCGCAGCCTGACCCTCTGGGAGGCGCAGTTCGGCGACTTCTCCAACGGCGCCCAGATCATCATCGACCAGTTCATCGCACCCGGGGAATACAAGTGGCTGCGGATGTCCGGCCTGGTGATGCTGCTGCCCCACGGCTACGAGGGCCAGGGGCCGGAGCACTCCTCGGCCCGCATCGAGCGCTATCTGCAGCTCTGTGCCGAGGACAACATCCAGGTGGTCAACTGCACGACCCCGGCCAACTACTACCACGTCCTGCGCCGGCAGCTGCGCCGCGACTTCCGCAAGCCGCTGATCGTGTTCACGCCGAAGTCGCTGCTGCGCCACAAGCGCTGCGTGTCACCGCTCGCCGACTTCGGCCCCGGCTCGAGCTTTCACCGGGTGATGTACTGCGATGCGCCGCCCAGCGATCCGAAGGGCGCCAAGCAGGTGGTGATGTGCAGCGGGAAGATCTACTACGAGCTTCTGGAGGAGCGCGAAAAGCGCGACGCCAAGGAGGTTCACCTGCTGCGTCTCGAGCAGCTCTATCCCTTCCCGGCGGACGCCCTGGCGGCGGAGCTCGAGCCCTACAAGCACTGCGACCTGGTCTGGTGCCAGGAGGAGCCGCGCAACATGGGCGCCTGGGCCTTCGCCAACAGCTTCATCGAAGAGGTGGCCGAGGGCGTCGGCGTCAAGGCGCCGCGACCGCGCTACGCCGGCCGGCCCTCCGCGGCCTCGCCGGCCACGGGCCTGGCTGCGCGCCACAAGAAGGAGCAGGCCGCCCTGATCGACGACGCCTTCACCCTGGGCAAGAAGCGGACGCATCGGATCGCCGCGGCCAAGGAGCACCAGGAAAAGGTGGGCGGAAGCGGCAAGCCCAAGGCGGCGGCGGAATAGCCAGCCCGGCGAGCAAAGAGGCAGGACGATCATGACAAGCGATATTCTGGTCCCCACGCTCGGCGAATCGGTTAGCGAGGCGACGGTCGCGCAATGGCTAAAGAAGCCCGGCGAGGCGGTCGCCCTCGACGAGCCGGTGGTCGAGCTCGAGACCGACAAGGTCACCCTCGAGGTCAACGCCGCCGAGGCCGGCGTGCTTTCCGAGATCGTGGTCGAGGCCGGCGCCAACGTCGAGGTCGGCGCCCTGCTCGGCCGGATCGCCGAGGGCGAGGGCGCGGCTCCCGCAGCGGTCGAGGCCAAGCCGGAAGCCCCGGCCCCCGCCGCACCGGCCGCCAACGGCGGCGGCGCGCCCAGCGAGGTTGTGGTGCCGGCCCTGGGCGAATCGGTCAGCGAAGGCACGGTCGGGCAGTGGATGAAGCAGGTCGGCGAGGTCGTTGCCGCCGACGAGCCCCTGGTCGAGCTCGAGACCGACAAGGTGACCCTCGAGGTCAACGCCCCGGTGTCGGGCGTGCTTAGCGAGATCAAGGTGCAGGAAGGCGCGACCGTCGAGGTCGGCGCGGTGCTGGCGATCGTCACCGGCGGCGGCGCCCCGGCGGCGCCGGCGCCCGTCGAGGTCGGGCCCGCGCACGGTGAGCTCTCGCCGGCGGTGCGCAAGATGCTGGCCGAGCACGATCTCGACCCGGCCCAGGTGCCCGGCACCGGCAAGGGCGGCCGGATCACCACCGAGGACGTGGTCGACTACCTGGAAAAGGGCGCCGCCGCTGCGGCGCCGGCGCCCGCCGCGCCCTCCCCTGCGGGCTTCGCGCCCGGCGCGGTGCCGCGCAGCGGCCCCGGCGGCAAGATCACCAAGGCCGACCTTCAGGGCGTTCTCGGCGCCGCAGCCCCCGCGGCCAAGGCCCCCTCTCCAGGCGGGGTGACGGCCAGAGCGACGCCTGCCGGCCCGCGCGAAGAGCGGGTCCGCATGACCAAGCTGCGTCAGACCATCGCCCGGCGCCTGAAGGAGGCCCAGACCACCGCCGCCATGCTGACCACCTTCAACGAGGTCGACATGGGCGCGGTCATGGCCCTGCGCGCCAAGCACAAGGAAGGCTTCGAGAAGAAGCACGGGGTCAAGCTCGGCTTCATGTCCTTCTTCGCCAAGGCCGTGGTCGCCGCCTTGAAGGAGTTCCCCTCGGTCAACGCCCGGATCGACGGCGAGGAGATCGTCTACAACAAGTTCTACGACATCGGCATGGCGGTCTCGACGCCCAACGGCCTGATGGTCCCGATCCTGCGCGACTGCGACGTCAAGTCCTTCGCCGAGATCGAGGCGGCTCTCGGCGAGGTCGCGGCGCGCGCGCGCGACGGCAAGATCGGCATGGACGAGCTGCAGGGCGGCAGCTTCACCATCACCAACGGCGGCGTCTTCGGCTCGCTCAACTCGACGCCGATCCTCAACATGCCGCAGTCGGCAATCCTGGGCCTGCACAAGATCCAGGAGCGGCCCATGGCGGTGAAGGGCGAGGTCGTGATCCGGCCGATGATGTACCTGGCGCTGAGCTACGACCACCGGATCATCGACGGCCGCGAGGCGGTGACCTTCCTGGTCCGGGTCAAGGAATGCATCGAAGACCCGGAACGGATGCTGGTCGGGCTTTAGGCCTCTGCCTCAAGCCGACCTTCCGTCTCTGTGCTGATCCCTGGTGTCCGACGGCTTGCCTGTCTTCGCCGCAGCCGGTCTTCAGGCCCTCTCGCGACTCCGCCAGCTTCTGAGCCCCATCCGAAGGCCCATCCCGGCGGCCAAGATGGCGCCGAGCGCGAGGATGGCGAGGGCCAGATAGCTCAAGATGCTCGCCTGCACGAAGGCGGATTTGTACTCCATCGCATCGCGCGTGATTCTTAGCTGAGGATTCGTGGCTGCCAACTCCGGCGCGGTTCTCAAGACATCGAGCCTGATCTGGTAAGACGTACCTTCCACGCTTGGAAAGCGACCAATCTTTCTCGCGATCGTCGGACCGTAGGATGCTCCAAGGTCACCTGAGGAGGTGTCTCCGGACACTGTGACGTTCCGATCGACCGCGACTCTCCACGAAAGAGAGAGCTCTGGCTGAATGCCGCCACAGGTTCCCCGAAGCGGCTTCAGGCCCAAGAGGCACTCGATCTCCTTCTGCGGCAGGGTCTTCTCGACATCTATCGCGATCTCGTAGCTACCGTCGCTTCTGGCCTTGAGGTCGAAGGCGAAGCTGCGACCTTCAACCAGCTCGATGGGCGCACTTACTGGCACCCACTCGCCGCTGCGCAGCAGATAGCTGGCGCCGACTAAGAGGCTGCCGCCACCGAGAATCAGCAGACCGGCGAAGACGGCGAGGAATCGCATCGGTCGGCTCATTCCTTTCAAGTGAATAGCTCTTGGAGGCTCTTCAACTATTAGAGGTGGCGGAGACCCAGGTTCAAGTCTCGACGGCGAGGGGCATCGGAACCGCAAGGCTCCTTGCGGGCTTGAAATGCCAGCCACTTTTCGTCTTCGATGTTCATCACTGATCGTTGAGAGGGGCGAAGGTGGTCTTCATCTGGCTGGCGGCCGGATTTTTTGCGCTTGCTTGCGTCGTTCTTGCCGCCCTCCTCGTCTTCGGGACGGCCGCGGTCGGGCCGCCGCGCGAAGGCCTGGGGTTCAACACCGGCCTCGAAAATCTGGACTACAGCGACCTGCCGGAAACCCAGGTCTGCCCGGCGCGCGACGGCCGGCAGATCCCCTACCGTCTCTATCCCGCCGAGGCCGAGAAGACGGTGATCCTGATCCACGGCTCCGCCAGCCGCGGCCGTTCCCTGCACGGCCTGGCCGAATACCTGGCCGAAGCGGAGATCGCCCGCTGCGTCACCCTCGACATGCGGGGCCACGGCTGGGGCCGGCCCGGCGACCTCGATTACGTCGGCCAGCTGGAGCACGACCTCGCCGACCTGATCGAGCACCTGGCCCGGCAGGGCCTGGCCAAGCGGCTGGTCGTCCTGGGCTTCTCCATGGGCGGCGGCTTCGCCCTGCGCTTCGCCGGCAGCCGCTACGGCGAGGAGGCCGGCGCCTACGTCTTCCTCGCGCCCTTCATCGGCGCGGAGTCGCCGACCCTGCACCCGGACAACGGCTGGGCCTACCCGCAGCCCGGCCGGATCCTCGCGCTGCGGCTGCTCAACGCGCTCCGCATCACCTGGTTCAACCGGCTGACGGCGCTGCGCTTCGCGATCGGTGCGGAGGACCTGCCGGTTACGACGCCGGACTACTCCTACCGCATGATGCTCGGCTTCGCCCCCCGGGCTGACTACCGGGCCAACCTGAAGCGCATCACCCGGCCCGGGGTCGTGATCATCGGCAGCGAGGACCAGGACTTCCGGCCGGAGGCCTATCCGGAGGACGTCATCGCCCACGCCCGGAACCTGCGCTTCACGCTGCTGGAGGGCCTGAACCACATGGACCTGATCACCGACGACCGGGCCTTCCGGGCCATCGGCGAGGAGATCGAACGGCTTTAACCGCGCCGCGCCTCGGTCTCCAGCTCCAGCAGCCGCGCGAGCGCCTTCGGCCGCCGGACCAGGTCGGCCAGGGTGTAGCCGGAGAGGGCCTGGAAGAAGGCCTCCAGGGCCTCGGCGAAGATTTGCTTCAGGCGGCAGGCTGGGGTGATCGCGCAGCGGTTCTCCTCGGGCTTGAAGCACTCCACCAGCGCCAGGTCCTCTTCGGTGGTGCGGACGACCTGGCCCAGGTCGATGGCCTCCGGCGGCCGGGCGAGCCGCAGGCCGCCGCCGCGCCCGCGGCTGGTCTCGATCCAGCCGGCCGCGCCCAGGTTCTGCACCACCTTCATCAGATGGTTCTTGGAGATGGCGTAGCTCTCGGCGATCTCCTGGATCGTGCTGCTCTCCCCGGGCCTCAGCGCCAGGTACATGAGGACGCGCAGCGCATAGTCGGTGTGCGTGGTCAGGCGCAAGGGTCTCTCCTAAAGATGCATATTCTGTATTGCTTTTAAACGCCGGTCCTATTAGATGTATTTATGATACATCTTTACAGGCGCACCGCAAGGCAGGAGACGGAGATGCGGACGGCAGGACAGGACGGAATCGTGTCGGAGGCGGACATCCGACGCCAGGTCGAGACCTTCTACGCCCGGGTGCGGCGCGACCCGGAACTGGCGCCGGTCTTCGAGGCGGCGATCGGTCCGGACTGGGGAGCCCACCTGGATGTCATGACCGACTTCTGGTCGGGGGTCCTTCGGATGACCGGCCGCTACAAGGGCAAGCCCCTGCAGGTCCACCGCGCCTTGCCGGACCTGAAGCCGGCGCACTTCGAACGCTGGCTCGATCTCTTCCGGGCCACGGCGGTGGAGACCCAGGGCCCGGTTGCCGCGGCGGTCTTCGTCTGGCGTGCCGAGCGGATCGCCGCGACCCTGCGCCGGGGCGTCCTCAGCCGCGATCCGCTGGCCGCCGGCAGGCCTGTGGCGAGGGAGGGGACGTGATGGCCTACCTGATCTATGCCGCCGAGGCGGCGACGCTCCTCTGGTTCGCCGCCTTCCTGACCTTGGCGCACCGGCTCTGGCTGGAAAGCCGGTCGTTGCCCCGCCCGCGTCTGGACGGCGGCGGCCGCCGCCTTCTCTTCGCCACCCGGGTCGGATTCGCGGTCGGTCTCACGACCCTGACCGTCGCGGTCCTCTCGGAGCTTTGAGGCGCGATCCGACATGCAAGGCCAGGGTTCATCGAAGGGGAGAAGAACGATGCACTGGCAGCGCTACCTGCCCTACGTCTTCATCTGGGGCGCCGTGCCGGCGCCGCTCTACCTCTGGCTGGTGATCTGGCTCTTGCTGCGCTGGGCGGTATGAGCGGTCATGGCTCCGGTGTCATCGCGAAGAGGCCGATCAGCCGGCCCTCGCGGTCGTCGAACTCGGCCAGGCCGCTGCCCTGGGCGAGCTTGACCTGGACCCAGAAGGCTGCGCCCGCGAGATCGAAGATCCCCGGCAGGACGGCCACCGGCCAGCCGTCGTAGCGGTAGCGCCGGACCCGTTCGGTCTCCCGCGGGACCCCGCCCGGGTCGCGGCTGACCCCCATCACCAGCCGCGCCTCGGGCGCGATCCGATCCCGGGTCATGACCACGATCAGGTACGCCTGCCGGCCCGGCGGCCAGGTCGCCGGCTTGTGCAGGTCGACGGCATGGCGGGCCAGGCCGGCCCGCAGGCGGCGGTAGTCGTCCTTGTCGTTCGCTGCCAGCGCTTCCAGGGGTGCCGCCGGCACGATGAAGAGATCGACCTCGGGCGTCTCCGAAGGAGCCGGCGCCCAGACCGTGCGCTCCAGCACCAGCCCGCGTTCGTCGGCCCGGTAGTCGGCCTCGAAGCGCAGGCTCAGCCGGCGGCCGGCGTCGTCCTCCAGATCGACTAGGCCGGCGATGCTGCGCCCGGTCGGCGAGTTCTCCAGGGGCTCGTAGCGGCTGAAGCGGACCCCGCGGTTGGCGAAGCCCGAAAGCTCGAGGTCGGCCAACGGTGCCAGGCGCTCCACCCCGACCACGCCGGTGGTCAGCTCGATGGTGCGGCTGGAGAGGCCCTTGGCCCGCAGGGTCATGGCCAGCGCGACCTGGAGGCCGTCGGTCGGGACGCCGGGGCGACCCACGAAGCGCGCCGGGGTGACCGCGGCCCGGTTGACCAGGCCGACCGGCGGCAGGGCCGGCGGTGCCGCGGCGCCGGGCGCGGCCTCGGCTCGGGGCTCGACGGCCGCGGGCGGCGCGGCGCCGGCTTCCCGCCAGGGCGGCGCGCAGGCCGAAGGGCCGCCGGCGAGGAGGACGGCTGCAAGGCCAGCCCAGCGGGCCGAGCCGAAAGCTATGGATCCGAGCCGGATCATCCAGTGCTCCGATACCTTCAGGACCTGGACCTGCCGGAAGCTGCGCCGGGCGGCGCCACGTCGCGGTCCGAGGCGCCTCGGCAGGGCAATCGCCCGTCCGCTGCCGCCCCGCGCCGGCCACACCGCCGGATCGGGCCTCCTGCCCGCTATATCAATAGCCTGAAGCCGCCAAGATTCCGTAAAGCGGCGGATCCGCCGGGCTCAGCCGCCTTCGAGAATGATGATGTCGCGCTCGGCGGCGCCCTCGGCGAAGGCCTTGGCCTCCTGGTACTCGGGTGAGTTGTAGCAGGCCACCGCCGAATCGAAGTCGGGGAACTCGATCACCACGTTGCGCGGGAAGGCCTCGCCCTCCAGGCATTCGACCCGTCCGGCGCGCGCCAGGAAGCGGCCGCCGAACTTCTCGACCGCGGCCGGGACCCGTTTGGCGTACTCGCCGTAGGCCTCCGGGTTCGAGACCTTCACCCGTGCGATCCAGTAAGCCGTCATCTTCTCTCCTCCCTCTGCCCCCGGCGCTGCGTCTCGCGCGGCTGCACGATAGCTCAAGGCCGCCGCGGGTCACAATGACTTGAGCCGGTCGCGACCGCCTGGGGCTTGGCGCTCTCGCCTTGCGCGGGTAATGTCCGCGGCGTTTCATACCACCTCTTGGGATGACGGAACCCGCGTGGCGATGGCCGAACTGACCGAGCGTGAGGTTCGGGGCCTCTTCAGCGAAGCCGGCTCGGCGGAGTACGAGCTCGACCTGACCGGCGTCGACGAGGATCACGCCCGCACCGCGATCGCGCGCATGGTGGAGCGGCAGCGCTTTCGCGAGGACCCGCGCAGCGTGATCGTCCGCCTCGACCCGGCGCGTGCCGGCGGCGGCGAAACCCTGTTCCAACCGGTCGGCCGGCAGCTCCTCGACCTGATGAAAAAAGGCTGCATCAGCCGCTGCCGCCCCCTGCCCAGCGCCGACGGTTTCTTCGTCGAGATGCCCGGCCGCGGCAGCGAGGACGAAGACGAGCTGCTCTGAGGGTGGCGGAACCCGACCGAGCCCGGTGGTCATGCTTGGCGGTCTTTCTCAACTTCTTACCCTGTCATGGCCGGGCTTGACCCGGCCATCCATGGTGCAGCGGCACGATGGATCACCGCGTCGAGCCCGGTGATGACAGCGGGAGAGAATGCGGTGCTTCCTGCCTTTCCTTGGCTTGGCGCCGTTCGACGGAGCGCCGCGCCGGCCGCCCTTGTTCCGGTCACTGACTTGCGGCAAGGTGCCCGCGACTCAGCGGGGACCGAAACATGAGCGACACGACCTACGACCTAGTTGTGATCGGCGGCGGGCCGGGCGGCTATGTCGCCGCGATACGCGCGGCGCAGCTCGGCATGAAGACGGCCTGCGTCGAATCCCGCGGCCGTCTGGGCGGGACCTGCCTCAACGTCGGCTGCATCCCCTCCAAGGCCCTGCTGCACTCCTCGGAGCGCTTCGCCGAGGCGCGCGACCACCTGGCCGGGCAGGGGATCAAGGTCGGCAAGCTCGAGCTCGACCTCGCCACCATGATGGGCCGCAAGGACAAGGTGGTCGACGACCTGACCAAGGGCATCGAGTTCCTCTTCAAGAAGAACAAGGTCGACTACGTCAAGGGCTTCGGCTCGATTCCCAGGGCCGGCGAGGTCGCGGTCAAGGCCGACGGCGGCGCCGGGCAGACCCTCAGCACCAAGAACATCCTGATCGCCACCGGCTCCGAGACCACGCCGCTGCCCGGCGTCGAGATCGACGAGAAGCAGGTCGTCACCTCGACCGGCGCCCTAGCCCTGGGCAAGGTGCCCAAGACCCTGGTGGTGATCGGCGCCGGGGTCATCGGCCTGGAGCTCGGCTCGGTCTGGTCGCGTCTCGGCGCCGAGGTCACGGTGATCGAGTTCCTCGACCGCATCCTGCCGACCATGGACGGCGAGATCGCCAAGCAGACCCAGCGCGTCCTGGCCAAGCAGGGCCTGAAGTTCAAGCTGGGCAGCAAGGTCACCGCGGCCAAGACCGCAAAGACCGCGGTCACCCTGACCGTGGAGCCGGCCAAGGGCGGCGCGGCCGAGACCCTGAAGGCCGAGGTGGTGCTGGTCTCGATCGGCCGCCGGCCCTACACCGAGGGCCTGGGGCTCGAGGCCCTGGGCGTCAAGGTCGACAACCGCGGCTTCATCCAGGTCGACGAGCGTTTCCAGACCTCGGTACCGGGCATCTACGCCATCGGCGACTGCATTCCCGGTCCCATGCTCGCGCACAAGGCCGAGGAGGACGGCGTTATCTGCGTCGAGATGCTGGAGGGCCAGGCCGGGCACGTCGACTACAACCTCTGTCCCTCGGTGGTCTACACCTGGCCCGAGGTCGCCGGCGTTGGCAAGACCGAGGAGCAGCTCAAGGAGGACGGCGTCGACTACCGGGTCGGCAAGTTCCCCTTCACCGCCAACAGCCGCGGCCGCGCCAACGCCGAGACCGACGGCGTGGTCAAGATCCTGGCCGACAAGCGCAGCGACAAGGTCCTCGGCGTGCACATCGTCGGGCCCCTGGCCGGCGACCTGCTGCAGGAGGCGGTGGTGGCGATGGAGTTCGGCGCTTCGGCCGAGGACATCGCGCGCAGCTACCATTCCCACCCCTCGATGAGCGAGGCGGTGAAGGAGGCGGCCCTGGCCGTCCACGGCCGGCCGATCCACATCTGATTCCGACCGGTTCGGCCGGGCGCCCCGGCGTGTGAGGGTGGCGCGTGAGCGGGAGGCGGCAGCGACGGCAGGCCTCAGGCGCGGCCCTGGTCGCGGTGCTCTGCCTGGCCGAAGTGCTCAACATGCTGGGCAACGCCACCTTCCCGGCCTTGATCCCGGTGTTTCAGCGCGACTGGGGCCTGTCCAACACCGGGGCCGGCTGGGTCAGCGGCGTCTACTACGCCGGCTACGTGGCGGCGGTCCCGCTCCTGGTCAGCCTGACCGACCGCCGCGACGCGCGGCTGATCTACGTCCTCTCCTCCGGCCTCGGCGCCCTGGGCGCCCTGGGCTTTGCGCTCTTTGCCGTCGACGCTCTCAGCGCCGCGCTCTGGCGGGTGCTCGGCGGCGTCGGCCTGGCCGGCACCTACATGGTCGGGCTCAAGATCCTCGCCGACCGCATCGAGGGCCCGCAGCAGAGCCGAGCGGTCGCCTTCTACACCGCCCACTTCAACGTCGGGGTCACGGTCTCGGTCCTGGCTGCCGGCGAGATCGCTGCCCTGGCCAATTGGAGCTGGGCCTTTGGCCTGGCCGCGCTCGGCAACCTCGCCGCGGCGCTGCTGATCCTGCTCTTCGTCGCCGGCACGCCGGCGCCGGCGCGGCCGGCCGAGGGCGGCTCGGCCCTGGACATCCGCCCGGTGTTCCGCAACCGCAAGGCCCTGGGCTACATCCTGGCCTACAGCGTGCATATTTGGGAGCTCTTCGGCTTCCGCACCTGGCTGGTCGCCTTCCTGGCCTTCGCCGCCGGCCTGCAGGGCGCCGAGCTCTTCGGCCTCAGGCCGACCCAGCTCGCCACCATCCTGCTGCTGCTGCATCTGCCGGCGGCGATCCTCGGCAACGAGGCCGCCCTGCGCTTCGGGCGCCGCCGAGCGATCACCGCGACCATGCTGCTCTCCGCCGCCCTGGCCTGCACCCTGGGCTTCCTGGCGCCGGTCGCGCCCTGGCTCCTGGTTCTGGTCTGCGCGGTCTACAGTTTCCTGGTGATCGCGGACTCGGCGGCGATCACCGCTGGCGCCGTGGCCGCGGCCGAGCCGGCCCGGCGCGGCGCGACCATGGCGGTCCACACCATGCTCGGCTTCGGCGCCGGCGTGCTCGGGCCGCTTGCCTTCGGCGCGGTGCTCGACCTGGCCGGCGGCTCCGCTGAGGTCGCGGCCTGGGGCCTGGCCTTCGCCGCCATGGGCCTGGTCGCGGCCCTGGGGCCGGTCTTCCTGGCCCGCTTCGGCCGGGAGGTGTCGGGCCGGAGCGGGCGGGGATGAGCGCCCGCCGCCTGACCCTGATCTTCTGCCTGGCCGAGGTCTGTTCCATGACCGGCTTCGCGACCTTCGCCGCGCTGCTGCCGGGCTTCGTCGCGGAATGGTCGCTCAGCGGCACCGAGGCCGGCTGGATCAACGGCATCTTCTTCGCCGGCTACGTCGCCGCGGTGCCGTTCCTGGTCAGCCTGACCGACCGCCGCGACCCGCGCCACGTCTACCTCGCCGCGGCGGCGCTGACCGCGCTCTCCTCCCTCGGCTTTGCGCTCCTCGCCGACGGCTTCTGGCCGGCGCTGGTCTTCCGCGCCCTGGCCGGAGTCGGCCTGGCCGGCACCTACATGCCGGGACTGAAGTCGCTCACCGATCACCTGGGGGCCGATCACCTGCCGCCGGCCGTGCGCGGGCGCAGCCTGGCCTTCTACACCGCGACCTTCTCGATCGGCACCAGCCTGTCCTTCCTGCTCGCCGGCGCCCTGGCCGCGCGCTGGGGCTGGCCCTGGGCCTTCGGGCTCTCCGCCTTGGGCCCGACGGCCGCCGTCCTGCTGGTCTGGCGCGGCGTGCCGCCGGCGGCCGAGGAGCACTTGCCGCCGGTCGAGCACCACGTCCTCGACTTCCGCCCGGTCCTGGCCAACGCCCGGGCCATGGCCTACGTCCTGGCCTACACCCTGCACAACTGGGAGCTCTTCGCCCTGCGCTCCTGGATCGTCGGTTTTCTCGTCTTTGCCCAGGCCCAGCAGGCCGGCGCTGCCCTGGGCGTCGGCTGGAGCGCGACCGTCCTCGCCGCGGCGCTCAACCTGCTCGCTCTGCCCGCCAGCGTCCTGGGCAACGAGGCCGCCGAGCGCTTCGGCCGGCGGCGGGTCGTGATCGCGGTGATGCTGCTCTCGGCCGCGGCCGGTTGCGTCTTCGGCTTTTCGGCGGCCTGGCCCTTCCTGGTCGTGCTCGCCATCGCGGTCCTCTACAGCCTCACGGTCCCGGGCGACTCCGCCGCGGTCACCACCGGCGCGGTGGCCGCGGCCCGGCCGGGACAGCGCGGCCAGACCATGGCCGTGCATTCGACCATCGGCTTCCTCGGTGGCTTCGCCGGGCCGCTGGTCTTCGGCGTGGTGCTCGACCTCGGCGGCGGCGACGGCAGCCTGCTGGGCTGGGGCCTGGCCTTCGCCTCCTCCGGCCTGGCGGTGGCCTTAGGGCCGCTGGCCCTGCTCTGGCTCGACCGCGCGCCGCCGCCCCGCGGCGCAGGACCGGAAGGCTGCGGCTGACCCCCTTTGGCTCCGCATCACCGGAGCAGCGCCGTCCCTTGCATCCCTGCTGTGAAAATTTTGTGACCATAGCAAACCCACGGTTGTGCAACGTTGGCGGGCGGCGTTAACCTTTCTCCACGCCTAATGGGAGAGAAACCCGCGAGCCTCTCTCCTTTTGATCAGCACAGCGACATTGAGGGAGGCCGTCGCTGATGCCGAAAAGGCGGTCTCTTGAAGCAAGTGTTCCACGTCACCGGACGCCGGCGGACGCCGGTCCCGCACGGCCTTGCTTCGCGCCTCCGCACCACCGAAGGGAGGACTTCGACATGCCGAAGCCGATCACGCTACTGGTCGCCGCGGGCTGCTTGAGCCTGGCCTGGTCCCTGGCCGGGCCGGCCCTGGCGGACGAACCCGAGCGCCTGACGCTGACCACCGCGCGCGCGATGGACAGCGACAAGGACGGGCAAATCTCCGAGGCCGAGTTCCTTGCCCAGTCCGACGACGCCGAGCTCTGGGCGGAACTGGATGCCAATGCCGACGGCGTTTTGGACGCCCAGGAGCAAAGGCAGGCCATCCAGGTACGGCCGGTCACGGCGAACTGAGCGCCGCCGCGCAACAGCAACGGACGGTCGAATCCGTCTCGCGGCCGAGGCGCTCTTCCCGGGTCCCTCGAGCGGCAGCTTCGGCACGCCGGCCCAGCCTGCGGAGCCGAGCCGGCCCGAGGGACCGAGCCCCCAACCGCCGCCGGTCCTCGACCGTCAGATCTCGATCCGACACGGAGGACACAAGATCATGAAACCCCTGACCTTCGCGAAGCCCCTTGCGGCCGGAGTCCTGGCCGCCGGCCTGCTCGCCCCGGGTGCCGCCTGGGCGGACGACGACGACGATGACGACGACGGCATCCGAGTCGAGGGTCCGGTCCAGGTCTCCGACGACAGCCCCTTCGGGCCGCTGGAGAACTGCGGCAACTTCCCGAGCGGCGGGACCAATTTCCTGAACTCCGAGGTCGAGCCCTGGCTCGACGTCAATCCCACCGACGCCGACAACCTGGTCGCCTTCTGGCAGCAGGACCGCTGGTCGAACGGCGGCGCCCGCAGCAACGTCGCGGGCGTGACCTTCGACGGCGGCCGGACCTGGCAGAGCGTCGTGGTGCCCGGCCTGACCGAATGCTCCGGCGGGCCCTTCGAGCGCGCCTCGGATCCCTGGGTCTCCTTCGCCCCGGACGGCACGCTGCATCAGATGTCCCTGGTTGTGAACCTGCCGACCTTCGCCGGGCGCAACGGCATGGCGGTCAGCCGCTCCCTGGACGGCGGCCTGACCTGGACCGATCCGATCTTCGTCATCGACGAGGACACGCCGGGCGTCCTGAACGACAAGAACGCGCTGACCGCGGATTCCACCGACTCAAACTTCGTCTACGGGGTCTGGGATCGCCTCGAGCTTTTGCCGGGCGGCAACTTCCAGGGCCCGGCCTACCTCGCCCGCACGACCGACGGCGGCGTGAGCTGGGAGGAATCGCGGGAGATCTTCAATCCCGGGATCAACAACCAGACGATCGGCAACCAGGTCCTGGTACTGCCCGACGGCACGGTGATCGACTTCTTCAACGAGATCATCAACGTCCTGCCCGACGGCACGCCCAACCCGGTCAACCCGCCCTTCAACTTCGCCTTCATCAAGTCCTTCGACAAGGGTGCGACTTGGGATGCCGCCTCGACAAAGGTCGAGCAGATCCTCTCGCAGCAGGTCAGCACGCCGGACACCGGGGCGACGGTGCGCGACGGCAACCTGATCTTCGACGTCGCGGTCGATCCCAAGCGCGGCTGGCTCTACGCGGTCTGGCAGGACGCCCGCTTCACCGGCTTCGATCAGGTCGCCTTCATCCAGTCCAGGAACCGCGGCCGGAGCTGGTCCGAACCGGTCCGCATCAACCTGACCCCGGAAAACGCCGCCAACCCGCTCCGGCAGCAGGCCTTCCTGCCCTCGGTCGCGGTCGGCCGGGATGGCCGGGTCGCGGTCAGCTACTACGACTTCCGCAACGACGGCGAAAGCGGCGAGCTGACGGACCACTTCATGATCTTCTGCGACCGCCGCTGCGACCGCCGCCGCAGCTGGGGCCAAGAGGTCCGCCTGACCGCAGAGTCCTTCGACTACCTGACGGCGCCGCAGGCCAACGGCCTCTTCCTCGGCGACTACATGGGCCTCGCGGCCAAGGACGGCAGCTTCTTCTCGTTCTTCCAACAGTCCTCGCCCGAGGACTTCGCCGACGGCTTCTTCGCCCGGGTCGACCCGGACGACGACGACGATGACGACGGGGACGACGACGATTAGGGGTCTCGATGGGACGGGCGCGACGTCTCGGGGCGCCGCGCCCCGTCTCTCCAGAGCAACCCCGAGCGATGGCGTCACAATGCAGACTGGCATACGACTTACGTAGAAATTTTTTCGTTTCTATAAACCTATAGTTGCATTCCTACGCGGCGGCGCGCTAGTATGCCTTTGCGCTTATGAGAAGAAGAACACCTAGATCTATACTCTTTTAGAGGAATATCACGATATGGCGAGATCGATCCGGCGGACCGCGTGTTCCACAGAGGGATCCTCGCCGAGGCCTGATGACCGGACATGAATGCCCCGACTGACCGGAGCATCCCGGTGGGTGGCGTCCCAACGCCACCTTTTTCTTTTCTATGCCTGGCAAACGAGAGGCGGCGGGTCAGATCGTACGCCGCCGCAGGAACGGCCGAATCGAGCTCTTGGCAGACCGACTCAACTGTCTGAATGGGTGGTCGCGATCACACGAATCTCGACGATCGCACCTTCGCGCCTGAGGCCCGCGACCTCGATCGCCGTCCATGCCGGATAGGGTTCCTCCAGGTATCGGAGGCGGATCGAGTCGAAGAGGTCGAAATGTCCGCGAAGACCGACGTGGTAGCTCGTCATCTCGACCACCGATCGAAACTCCAGGCCCGCCTCGCCCAGCACCATCCCAATCTTCTCAAAGGCATTCCGGAATTGAGTCCCTGGATCCTCTGGCATGTCTCCCTGCAAGTCACTCCCGGTGACACCGGTCAGAAACACGTGATTATCGGACAGGATGGCCGGAGACATCTTCACTTGGTCTGCCGCTGCGCGAAGCTGCGGCGGTACGATCGCGCGCTTGGTCATTGATTTTGCTTTCAGCTGAGACTTTGGTGTCAGAGCCACCAACGCTGTCAGGCTGCCCGATCACCACCCTCTCCGCTTGTTGGACGTTCATGCCACCCAGGTCGAATGGTTACGTTGGCTCGGCTCTGGCCCGACTGGGCTATTGTCCTGTCAGGTTCGAGCCGCAAGCGTCGTAGTCCGACATCGCTCAGCTGGCGGCGCCTGCCGCCTCCCGCTCGGTCTTCTTCAGGCGCTCGCTGGCGCTCTTGAGCTGGCCGCAGGCGGCCATGATGTCCTGGCCGCGGGGCCGGCGGATCGGCGCCGCCAGGCCGCCGGCCAGGAGGATTTGGGCGAAGGCCTCGACCGTCTCCGGCGCCGAGCATTCGAAGGGCGCGCCGGGCCAAGGGTTGAAGGGGATCAGGTTGACCTTGGCCGGGATGTCCTTCAGCAGGCGGATCATCTCCCGGGCCTCGGCCGGGCTGTCGTTGACGCCCTTCAGCATGACGTACTCGAAGGTGATCCGCCGGGCGTTGTGCACGCCGGGATAGGCGCGGCAGGCGGCCAGCAGGTCCTTCAGCGGGTACTTGCGGTTCAGCGGGACGATGCGGTCGCGGACCTCGTCGGTGACCGCGTGCAGCGAGACCGCCAGGTTCACCCCCAGCTCCTCGCCGCAGCGCGCCATCATCGGCACCACGCCGGCGGTCGACAGCGTGATCCGCCGCTTGGAGATCGCCAGGCCCTCGTGGTCCATGACGATCCTCAGGGCCTTGGCGATGTTGTCGTAGTTATAGAGCGGCTCGCCCATGCCCATCATGACGATGTTGGTGAGCTGCCGGTCCTCTTTCGGGGAGGGCCATTCGCCGAAGTGGTCGCGGGCCAGCATGACCTGGCCCAGGATTTCGGCCGCCGAGAGGTTGCGCACCAGGCGCTGGGTCCCGGTGTGGCAGAAGCGGCAGGTCAGGGTGCAGCCGACCTGGGAGGAGACGCAGAGCGTGCCGCGCTCGGCCTCGGGGATGTGGACGCACTCGATCTCCTGGCCGTCGTCCAGGCGCAGCAGCCACTTGCGGGTGCCGTCGCGGGAGTCCTGGGCGACCGCGACCTCCGGCCGCGCCACCCGGTAGGCCTCCGCCAGGCGGGCGCGGAAGGCCTTGCTGAGGCTGGTCATGGCCGCGAAGTCGGTGGCGCCGCGGGCATAGATCCAGTGCCAGAGCTGCTTGGCCCGGAAGGCCGGCTCGCCCAGGGCCGCGATCTCGGCGGCCAGCTCGGCGCGGCTCAGGCCGACGAGGTTGCGAAGCCTGTCGCCGCCGTCCGGCGCGGGCGCGAAGAGCCGGGCATGCTGGGATCCGCTCATGCCCAGTAGATAACCCCCCGGCCGCCCGGCAGCAAGGCGGCGGCAGGTCCGCCGGGGGCTACTGCGCCGTAGGAACCTCGTCCAGGTACCACTCGCGCATCAGCTCGGGCACCTGGTCCTCGGCGAGCTTCTTCTGCTCCGCCGGATCGTTGGCGAAGGCGGCGAGGTGGGCGAGCTCGTCGCCGGAGAGCTGGATCTGGTAGCCCAGGTCCATCTCCTGCAGCTCGATCATCGCCGGTGCGCCGCCCCACATCCGCGCCGCGAAGTCGGTCAGGTTGACGATCGGCTCCGCGGCATCCGAGTCCAGCGCAGGGGCGGCCTTGCCGCCGACGCCGTTGACCGCGTGGCAGTAGACGCAGCCCTTGGTGATGAAGAGCTGCCGGCCGCGCTCGGCATCGACCGCGGGCAGGACCAGCTTCAGGTTGGGGCTCTGGCCGTCCTTGTCCTGGGCGGCGGCGGGGGCGGCGGCGGTCAGCGGCGTCAGGATCAGGGCGGCCAGGGCCGCGGCGAAGGCGGCAGGGGGGCGGAACGGCATGGTGTGGCGACCTCGCGCTGTGGGGCGGGAACTGGGCGGATCAGAACCTCTCGGCGGCCGGGGAACATTGATCTCGATCAAGGCCCCGGGACGGGCCGGTCCCAGACCGCTCGGGGGCCGGGCGCCGGCCGTCTGGCGTTACCGGCCGCAGGCCCTGTTGATCGACTTGTAGGCCCGGGTGAAGCCGATCAGGGAATAGGTGTCCTTGGTGTTGGTGCCGCGGCTCGAGACGCCCTGCACGACCATGGTCTTGCCCTTGATCATGGCCTGGACAAGCTGCTTGTCCTCGTCCTCGGTGGCCGCCCAGGCGGTGTCCTTGTGGGTGAAGAGGTCGAAGACGTCGCTGTCGACCTTGACCTGGACCTGGCTGTCCGCGCGGTAGTCGTAGCCCGCGACGACGTTGACCACGTCGACCGATTTCTCCGCCGGACGATGCGTCACCATGAGGTAGATCTCACCGCGCTTGGAGTACTTGCCTTCGTCCTTCTTCGGCTCGCTGACCATGTAGCAGACCGGATTGCCGTTTTCCTGGAAGGCATAGGCCCGCCAGTCGCCGGCGCCCTCCAGGCGCTTGATGTCCTGGGCCTGGGCGGCGCCGGCCGCCAGGAGGAGAAAGGGAAGCGCCAACCGCAGCGAACTCCGCAACACCGACATCTCGTTCCTCGAACTCTTACGTGGACTTGAACCCGACAATTCGATCCTCACTCACTCGTGGCCGCCAAGGCCGGACTCAGCGCGCCTTTCCCGCAGCCTTGCGGCGTCGCAGGACCGGGGCACCGTGTACATGGCTGGGCAAAGGCTCGGGACTGCCCCTTGCCGTAACGGGCCGCTTGGCAAAGCGGCCCTGGCTCAGCAAGCGGTCGTACATCACAATCGCGCCAGCGACGCCGACGTTGACGCAGAACTTTGTCGGGATTTTGACAAGGCTGTCGCAGGCCGCCGCGACCTCCGGGCTCAGGCTGCCCCGCTCCGGGCCCAGGATGTAGGCGGCCGCGGTCGGGTGGTGGAAGGACGGCAGCTCGACCGCGTCCGCGCTCAGCTCGACCCCGACCATTTGGCAGCCGCGCGGCAGCACCAGCTCGGCCAGCGACCCGAAGTCGTAGAGCGGCAGGTGCTGGGCCGAATCGGCGGTGTCCGACAGCTTGACCTCCCGCGCGTTGAAGCCGGCGTCGATGGTAAAGAAGAAGCCGGCGCCGAAGGCATGGGCAGAGCGCAGCAGGTTGCCCAGGTTCATGGGCTTGCTGATCCGCTCGACCCCGATACCGAAGTAGCCCCGCATTGCCGGCCGGTCTCCTGGTGGCGCCGCTCCTCAGGTGTTCTTGTGGGTCGCCGTCGCCCCGCCGTCAAGCCCCGGCTTCGGCCCCGTTCCGGCGGGTGTCCGGCGAATTGCCTGGCTGCTGCTCCGGCTCTAGACTGCCGGCTTTCCAATCCCCGGGACCGACGGACATGGAAACGAAGGATGCGGCGGTGGCCGCCGCCGAGGGCGAGATCAACCCGGTGCTGGTCGAGGCCACGCGCGGCGACATGGTCGAGAGCCGGCACCGTGCCGCGGTGGCGGTGGTCGACATCGAGGGCCGGGTGGTGCTCCGGGCCGGCGAGGTCGAGCGCCTGGTCTACGCGCGCTCGGCGATCAAGCCGCTGCAGGCCCTGGCCCTGGTCGAAAGCGGCGCCGCCGAGGCCTTCGGGCTGGGCGCAGCCGAGCTCGCCCTGGCCTGCGCCAGCCACAACGGCGAACCGCGCCACGTCGAGACCGTCGGCGCCTGGCTGGCCCGGATCGGCTGCTCGGCCGAGGACCTGGAATGCGGCGCCCACCTGCCCTACCACCTGGAGTCCACCGAAGCCCTGCTGCGCGGCGGCGCGGCGCCCAGCAGCCTGCACAACAACTGCTCCGGCAAGCACGCCGGCTTCCTTTCGGTGGCGCGCCACCTCGGCCATCCGACCGCGGGCTACAGCCGCTACGACCATCCGGTCCAGCAGCAGGTTCTCGGCATCCTCGAGACCCTGACCGGACTCGACCTCTCGGCGGCGCCGCGCGGGATCGACGGCTGCGGGATCCCGGTGCTCGGCATGCCGCTGGGCAACCTGGCCCTGGCCATGGCCCGCTTCGCCCAGCCCGACGACCAGCCCGAGGCGCGCCGCGCCGCCTGCCTGCGCCTGCAGCAGGCCCTGGCCGCGGAGCCCTTCATGATGGCCGGCAGCGGCCGCTTCTGCACCCGGGTGATCGAGGCCACCAAGGGCCGGGCCCTGGTCAAGACCGGGGCCGAGGGCGTCTTCTGCGGCGCCCTGCCCGAGCTCGGCCTGGGCTTCGCGCTCAAGGTCGACGACGGCGCCGGCCGCGCCGCCGAGGTCGTCTGCGGCCGGGTGCTGCGCCGTCTGGGCGTGATCGGAGAGGCCGAGACCGCCGCCCTGGCCGCGGTCTTCCAGCCGACCCTCTTCAACCGGGCCGGCCGGGCGGTCGGCGAGCTGCGCACCGCCGCCGACTGTCCCTTCTGAGCCTCCGATCAGGTCAGCGCGCTCATCCGTGGCTCGGCGGGCAGCGGGGCCCGGGCCGGCAGGGTGCCGGCGCTCTCCGCTTCCGCCCGGCGCAGGACCAGCCAGAACAGGGCCGCCATGACCACCGGCCCGAGCGGCAGCAGGACCAGCTCGCTGATCTGGCGGGCGACCAGAGGCAACAGCCAGGCCGCGGCCAGCAGCAGGCGCTCCCAGGGCAGGAAGCCGGTCCTGAGCGCCTCGGCGGCCAGCCAGGCGATCGGCAGGGCGAGCACGACCAGGTCGTAGTCCAGGGCGTAGGGGGTCGACAGCAGGGCCGCGACCACCAGCCCGGCGGCCTTGAGCGCGAAGGGCGCGGGTCCGCGCCACAGCCTGACCAGGAGGACCGCCGCGATCGCGGTGCCGAGGATCTGGGCCGCATAGGCCAGCGGCACGCTGCCGCCCCACATGCGCACCGCCGAGAACAAGCTCTGGATCTTGTGCCAGCCCGTGCCCCCGGCCTCCAGAACCACCTCGCGGGTGAAGGCGGCATGGGTGAAGAAGGCCTCCCAGGCCGCGGCGCCGAAGGCGAGGTAGCTCAGGCCGGCGAGGCCGAGCGCGGTCGCGGCGGCGGCGGTGAAGACCCGCCATTCCCGGGTGACCGCCAGGACCAGGGGGATCAGCAGGCCGAACTGGGGCTTGTAGGTCAGCGCGCCGAAGCAGAGCCCGGCCAGGATCGGGCGTCGCTTCATCAGCAGCAGGCCGGCGCCCATCAGGCCGGCGGTCAGGAAGCCGTTTTGGCCGTGCCCCAGGTTGACCATCACCCCGGGGAAGGCCAGGGCCAGGAGCAGCGCCTCGCGCCGGCCGGCGATCGCGCGGATCGCCGCCAGGTAGAGCGGTAGGGTCGCCGCCATCCAGAGCGCCAGTGCGCCGAGGTAGGGCAGCAGCGCGAGGCCGCTGGCGACCAGCAGGAACATCGGCGGGTAGTGCCAGCCGTAGAACGGCGTGTCTTCCCGACCGAAGAGCCGCTGCTGGGCCTCGTAGTGCTGGGCCGGGTCGAAGGCGGCTTTCGGCCGGCCCTCCACGGCCAGGGCGCCGGCGCTCCAGACGTTGGCGAAGTCGGTGCCGATCGGCTTGCCCTTGGCATCGAAAAGCCCGTCGGAGAGCGCGATCCAGGCGATCATGCCGGCGACCTGGACGGCCAGGAAGATCCAGGCATAGGCGCGGACGCGCCTGGCGTTCAGCCATTCGGCCTGTCTCAGCCGCTCGATCTGCATGGGGTCCCGCACCGCTGCCGTTGCGCCCGGGCTTACGCTCCGGGCCGCGGCCAGCTTGGCCCCGCGCCCTTGAAATTCGGTTAGCAAGCCCGGCCCGCGGCGCCGGACGACGGGGAGATTGATTTCTGGCCGATGCCGCGCCACCTTCGCGCGGTCGATCGACCGGGATTGCGGGGAAAGGATGAGCTACATGCGCGCCGTCGTCTGCCGCGAGCTGAGCGGCCCCCAGAGCCTGACCCTCGAGGAGGTGCCGCAGCCGCAGCCGGGACCGGGCGAGGTCGCGGTCGCGGTGGCCGCCGCCGGGCTCAACTTCGCCGACACCCTGATGGTCGCCGGCAAGTACCAGGAGAAGCCGCCGCTGCCCTTCACCCCCGGCCTGGAGCTCGCCGGGACCGTGACCGCCCTGGGCGAAGGCGTGACCGGGGTCGCGCCGGGCGACCGGGTGATCGGCCTGGTCGACCGCGGCGCCTTCGCCGAGGTCGCCCTTGTCCGCGCCGAGGAGGTCTACCCGATCCCCGACACGATGGACTTCGAGGTCGCCGCCGGCTTCCCGATCACCTACGGCACGGCCCACGGCGCCCTGGTCTGGCGCGCCGAGCTCCAGCCCGGCGAGACCCTGCTGGTCCACGGCGCCGCCGGCGGCACCGGCCTGGCCGCGGTCGAGGTCGGCAAGGCCCTGGGCGCCCAGGTCATCGCCACCGCCGGCGGCCCGGAGAAGCTCGGGATCGCCCGGGCCCACGGCGCCGACCACCTGATCGACTACAAGACCGAGGACATCCGCGAGCGGGTCAAGGCTCTGACCGGCGGCCACGGCGCCGAGGTGGTCTTCGACCCGGTCGGCGGCGAGGTCTTCATGGCCTCGCTGCGCGCCGTGGCCTGGGGCGGCCGCCTGCTGGTCATCGGCTTCGCCGCCGGCAAGGTGCCGGAGATCCCGGCCAATCTGCTGCTGGTCAAGAACCTTGCGGTCCTCGGCCTCTACTGGGGCGCCTACCGGCAGAAGGCGCCGACGCTGCTGCGCCGCCAGTTCGAGACCCTGACCGGCTGGTACGCCGAGGGCCGCCTGAAGCCCCTGGTCTCCCACCGCCTCGACCTGGCCGAGGCCGCCCGGGCCCTCGATCTGCTGCTGACCCGCAAGGCGACCGGCAAGGTGGTGCTGACCACCGGCCGGGGCTGACAGCCGTGGACCCGGTCGCCGCGCAGTACGAGGCCTATCCCTATCCGGCCCGCGACCCGGCGGCCGAGAAGACCCGCCTGATCGTCGGCTCGCCCTCCAACCTGCCGGAGCTCAACCACTATCTCTTCGCCGGCCGGCGCGACTTCGCCCGGCCCTTCCGCGCCCTGGTCGCCGGCGGCGGCACCGGCGACGCGGCGATCATGCTGGCCCAGCAATTGGCCGACTCTGCCGGACCCGGGGGCGATGCCGGCGAGGTCGTCTACCTCGATCTCTCCGCGGCGGCGCGCGAGATCGCCGAGGCCCGGGCCGAGGTTCGCGGCCTGGACAACTTGTCCTTTCACACCGGCTCCCTGCTCGACCTGCCGGATCTGGGCCTCGGGCGCTTCGACTACATCGACTGCTGCGGCGTCCTGCACCACCTGGAGGACCCGCCGGCCGGACTTGCCGCCCTGGCGGCGGTGCTGGCCGAGGACGGCGGGATCGGGCTGATGGTCTACGCGCCCTACGGCCGCAGCGGAGTCTATCCCCTGCAGGCCATGCTCCGCCAGCTCGCCGGCGAGCTGCCGCTGGCCGAGCAGGTGACCCTCGCCAAGCGCCTGATCGCCGTCCTGCCCGAGACCAACGGCTTCCGCCGCAACCCCTTCCTCGGCGACCACCGCCGGGGCGACGCCGAGCTGGTCGACCTGCTGCTCCACGCCCGCGACCGCGCCTACACGGTGGCCGAGCTTGCCGCGCTGGTAACGGGCGCGGGCCTGACGCCTCTCGCCCTGATCGAGCCGGCCCGCTACCGGCCGGAGAGCTACCTCGCGGTGCCGGCGGTCCTGAAGCGCCTGGCCGGCCTGGACTGGCTGGAGCGGGCCGCCTTCGCCGAGCGCCTCGCCGGCAACGTCAGGAAGCACCTGCTCTATGCCGTCAGGTCCGGGACGCCGGAGACCCGCATCGCCGCGCCCGAGGACCCCGAGACGGTGCCCCTGCTCTTCGATTTGGAGGGCCCGGCCCTGGCCCGCGCGGTGCAGCGCGACCTGACCTTGAAGGCGGAGTTCGACGGCCTCGCCCTTCGCTTCCCCCTGCCGCGCCTGGCCCCGGCGATCCTGCAGCGGATCGACGGCCGGCGCTCTCTGGCCGCGATCCACGACGCGCTGCAGGGCCTCGACCGCGGCCTCGACTGGCCCGCCTTCCTGGCCCAGTTCCGGGAGACCTTCGCCGCCCTCAACGGCATCAACCGCCTGTTCCTGCGCCGGCCGCCGGCCGGCTGACCCCTCACCCGCTCGCAGCTCGCGCCGCTCCCACCCTCTCCCGGCGGGAGAGGGCTGCGGAGGCTTGGCGAGGCGATCGGCCGAGCCCTAGCCGGAGCGGGTGAGGGGTCATCCGCTCGGCTCAGCCCTCCGTCTCGCTCCAGAAGACGAACATGTCGAGCGCCGGCGGGTCGACCCCCGCATCCTTGATCAGGGCGTGGGCCTGGCCGCGGTGGTGGGTCTGGTGGTTGAAGAGGTTGCGCAGGATCCGGTGCAGCGGTGTGCTGTAGGACTCGCCGGCCAGGCTCCGATAGGAGATCTCGCGCGTCAGGTCGGCCGCGGATTGGCGCTCGGCGAAGGCGATCAGCCGCAGGTCCTCGGTCTCCCGCACCCGGCGCAGGGCGCGGAGGTCGGCGTGGAGGATCTGGTCGAGCCCCCGGAAGCCCGGGTCCGCGCCTTCGGCGCGGCCGATCCAGAGCTGGTCGACCAGCAGCAGGTGATTGAGGGTCCCGTGCAGCGAGCCGAAGTAGGCCGCCGGGCAGGTGCGGAGATAGTCCGCCTCGGACAGAGCGGCCGCCGCTTCGAAAAGCCGCCGGTTGGCCCAGGCGTTGAACTTGGCGTGGTCGCGGCAGTCCTGCGGCGTCATGCCGGCTCTCCTCGCGGCCTACCGAAGGAAGTAGACCAGGTCGAGCGAAGGCGGCTCGACCCCGGCATCCTTGAGCAACGCGTGGGCCTGGCCGCGATGGTGGGTCTGGTGGTTGAAGAGATGCCCGAGGGCCTGCCACAGCGGCATGGAGAGGTCCTTCGGCTGGACCAGGGTCCGGAAGTGCAGGTCGCCGGCGATGGCCTCGGCGCTCAGGCCCGCGGTGTAGCGCTCGATCCGCGCGTCCTCCGCCTCCCGCGCGGCGCGCAGCTCGGCGAAATCTTCGAAGAGGTTCTGGTCCAGTCTGGTCAGGCCCAAGTCGACCGCCTCGAAACGCGACAACCAGACCCGGTCGCCGACCAGGATGTGGTTCAGGGTGCCGTGCAGCGAGCTGAAGTAGGCCGCCGGCCGCGGGATCCGGTAGGCTGAGTCGGGCAGCTCGGCGGCCGCGTCGTAGAGCAGCCCGTTGGCCCAGGTGTTGTAGCGGGCGAAGGTCTGGAAGTACTCGGGGCTCATCATGGGCACCGCCTTTCTCAGAGCTTGGTGATCGGAATGTGGCCCGACTGTGCCGCGACCCGCGCCAGCCAGGCCTGGACCTTCGGGAAGCGCGCCAGCTCGAAGCGGCCTTCCTCGGCCACGTGGGTGTAGGCGTAGAGCGCGATGTCGGCGATGGAGTAGCGCCCGCCGACGAAGAAGTCCTGCTCGGCCAGGTGCTGTTCCATGACCCCCAGGGCCTGGTAGCCGCGCTCCATGCGCGCCGGGATCTCCTTTGCCATGGCCTCGGCCTGGCCGGAGAAGTGCCAGAAGCGCACGACGGCGATGTAGGGCTCGTGGCTGTACTGCTCGAAGAACATCCACTGTAGCACCCGGGCCTGGTCCAGCCGCTCCTCCGGCAGATAATCCGTGCCCCGGGCCAGGTAGAACAGGATCGCGTTGGACTCGGCGAGCCGGGTGCCGTCGTCCAGCTCCAGCAGGGGGATCCGGCCGTTGGGGTTCTTGGCCAGGAAGTCCGGGGTCCGGGTCTCGCCCTTCAGGATGTCGAGCTCGATCCGCTCGTGCGGGACGCCGAGCTGGTTCAGCAGCAGGCGGACCTTGTAGCCGTTGCCGGACTCGTGAAAGTCGTAGAGTCGCATGCGGAACGCACCCCTTCAAGCCTATCGGGTTCCAGGCTTATAGCGCAGGCGCGGGGGGCGCGCGCTTGAGTTTTGCTTGGGAGAGGTATGAGCGGAATTTGCCCGCGCGGAAGTCCTTGGCCGAATCGAAACGGGCGTCCCGCTTCCTGGGACGCCCGCTTCCGCTCGCCAGTGTCTTGACTGCGGCGGTTCAGCAGCCGCCGCGGTCGACGCCGATGTCCTGCAGCAGGCGGCGGTCCCAGCCGTTGAAGGCTTGGCGGTAGGCGCTCTCGCGGCTGGACGAGGTCCCGAGGCCGCCGGTGGCGGCGACGACGGCGTCGGCGGCCCGGCGGACCAGGTCGCGCGCGGACAGGCCGGGAATGGTGCGGTCGGCGATGAAGGTCAGTTCGGCCATGGCGGCTCTCCAATATCGGGCCTGTCGCGGTCGCCAGGCCCGGGTTTCGGTGCAGGTCGTCGAGCGCAAATACGCCTCGGCGCGGCCCGACGCCAATGCTGGTTTTTCTTAGGCGACATGCAAAAAAGGCATGCCTCGTATTCAGGAATCGGCAAGGAAATCCAGGCCGAAAGGCGGCCTTCCGGCGGCTCTCAGCGCAGCGCCGGCTCCAGGCGGTCGAGCGCCTCGGAGAGGGTCTCCGGGGTGGCGGCGAAGCAGAGCCTGAGGTGGCCCTCGCCGCCCGCACCGAAGGCCGAGCCCGGCGCGAGACCGACCTTGGCGGTCTCGAGCAGCTCCTTGGCGAAGGCCATGGAGTCCTCCAGGCCCTCGACCCGGAAGAAGGCGTAGAAGGCGCCCCGAGGCCGGGCCAGGCGGATTCGCGGCAGGGCGGCGAGCCGCTCGTGGACCAGATCGCCCGCGACGTGGCAGCGATCGATGAACGAACGGGCGAAGGGCTCGCCCTGCTCGATCGCGGCGACCGCGCCCTGCTGCAGGAAGGGCGGCGCGCCGGAGAAGGCGAACTCGATCAGCCGGTCGAAGGTCTCAGCCATCGAGGGCGGGTGGATCAGCCAGCCCAGGCGCCAGCCGGTCATGCACCAGGTCTTGGAGAAGGAGTTGACGACGATGACCGGGTCCTCGGGCTCGATCAGGGTCAGCAGCGAGGGCGCGGTCGGCCGCTCGGCCGCGGGCCGGTCGTAGACGAAGCGGGTGTAGACCTCGTCCGAGATCAGCCAGATCCGCTTCTCCCGGCAGAAGTCGAGCAGCGCCTTCTGGTCCTCTCCCGGCATGATCCAGCCGCTGGGGTTGCCCGGCGAGTTGACGAAGATCGCCCGGGTCTTCTCGCCGCAGGCCGCGAAGAGCCGCTCCATGTCCAGGTGGAAGCCGCCCTCGGGCAGGGGCTCCAGAACGACGTCGACGTGGCGCCCGCCGGCGATCTGCACCGCCGCGACGATGTTCGGCCAGACCGGGCCGACCACCACGACCTCGTCGCCGGGCCGCACGAAGGCCTGCAGCGCCAGGGCGATCGCGGTCATGCCGGAGGTCGCGACCGAGATCCGCTCGGAGTCCATGGCGATGCCATATAGCTCCGCGGTGTAGCGGGCCAGGGCCTCGCAGAGCCGCGGGATGCCGCGCTTCCGCGGGTAGAAGGTCTCGCCGGCCTCGAGCGCGGCGGCGGCCGCCTGGCAGATGAAGCCCGGCGTCGGCTGGTCGCCCTCGCCGACCCACAGCGGGATGATGTCCTTCCGCCCCAGACCCAGCTCGAAGACCTCGGCAATCCCCGAGGTGCCCAGGCTTTCGATCTCCGGCCGCAGGGCGGCGGGATAGAGCGGCGGAAGCTTGGCATCGGGCATAGACGACATCCCCGGACCCGTCGGTGAAAGACCAACCCTGTCTCTGCCAGATCCCCCCAGCCCCGGCAACCCGAGTCCTGCCGGGTGAACCGGCCGCTCAAGCCTGGAGGCTGAAGCTTCAGGGTCCTGAGCAGGAGCTTCCACGGCGGACGCTCAAGCCCCTCCCCCCTTGTGGGGCGCGTACGCGCGGCGCTTCGCGCGGGTCGGGGTGGGGGGTATCGCGAAGCGAATGGGCGACAGCGGTTCAGTCGTGCGGCCTGTCGGCCGCCACCCCCTCCTGTATCCTCCCCCATCAAGGGGGAGGAAGAGCCTGCCAGCTGGCGCCCGCCTCAGGCTTCGAAGCCGCCGTCGACGTTCATTGTCTCGCCGGTCACGAAGGCCGCGGCCGGGCTGGCCAGGAAGGCGACCGCGTTGGCCACGTCCTCCGGGCGGCCGTAGTGGCCGAGCGGGATCATCGGCCCCAGGACCGCGCCGAAGTCGCCTTGCTCCGGGTTCATGTCGGTGTCGATCGGCCCGGGCTGGATCGCGTTGACCGTGATCTTCCGTTCCGCCAAGTCGCGCGCCCAGGCCTTGGTCAGCCCGGCGACCGCGAACTTGCTCATGGAATAGAGCCCCAGCCCCGGGACCGGCGCGCGCTGGCCGAAGACGCTGCCGATGTTGATGATCCGGCCGCCCTCGGGCAGGACCTTGGCGGCCTCCCGGGCGGCCAGGAAGACCGCCTTGATGTTGACCTCGACGGTGGCGTCGAAGTCGGCCTCCTCGGTCTCGCCGAGGGGACCGCCGGCGAAGATCCCGGCGTTGTTGATCAGGATGTCCAGGCGCCCCAGCTTCTCGACCACCTGCGGCACCAGGGCCTTGATCTCCTCCGCCTTGGCCGCGTCGGCCTTGACGGCGAGCGCCTCGACGCCCAGGTCGCGCAGCTCGGCGGCCACGCCATCGGCGGCCTCGGCCGAGCTGGCGTAGGTGAGGGCGACGGCCGCGCCCTCCTCGGCCAGGCGCCGCGCGATGGCGGCGCCGATGCCGCGGCTGCCGCCGGTAACCAGGGCCACCTTGCCCTCCAGTGTCTGCGTCATCTCGGATCTCCCTGCTGGTCTTGCGTGCCAGGCAGGCAAGTCTGAGACCTATCCGCGAGCTTGTCGAACGCAAAGGCGCCGCGGCCCACCCTCGGCCGAAAATTCGCCCCATTTTTCGGAGACACTGGAAGGGCGCAGGATCGCTGATCCACTTTCTCGATCCCTCCCCCCGCCCGTCCTCCGAGAAAGGTCCCCCACAGCCATGCCCGAGACCAACAGCAAGCTGAGGGTTGCCGTGCTCTTCGGCGGCCGTTCGGCCGAGCACGAAGTCTCTCTCCTCTCGGCGCGCAACGTCGCCGCCGCCTTGGCCGAGGCCGGCCACGAGATCACCCTGATCGCGATCGGCCGCAGCGGCCGCTGGTACGCCGCCGAGGAGATCGCCACGCCGGCCGAGGCCGACTGCGCCGCGACCCGGCAGCTCGCCGTGGTCCCGGGCGCCGGGCGCCGCGCCCCGCGCCGGGCCGCGACCGGCGAGAGCCTCGGCCCGGTCGACGTGGTCTTCCCCGTCCTGCACGGGCCCTTCGGCGAGGACGGCACCGTGCAGGGCCTGCTGCGCTGCTTGGACCTGCCCTTCGTCGGGCCTTCAGTCCTGGGCTCGGCCGCGGCCATGGACAAGGACGTCGCCAAGCGGCTGCTCAACGCCGCCGGCCTGCCGACCGCGCCCGGCGTCACCCTGCGCCGGAGCGATCCCCTGGGGTTCGCCGACCTGGGCAAGGCGCTGAAGCCGCCCTTCTTCGTCAAGCCGGCCAACCTCGGCTCCTCGGTCGGGGTCACCCGGGCCGAGACCGAGGCCGAGTTCAAGGACGCCCTGGCCCTGGCCTTCCGCTATGACCCCAAGGTCCTGGTCGAGGAAGAGGTGAAGGGCCGGGAGATCGAATGCGCGGTGCTCGGCACCGGCGAGCTGCAGGCCTCCCTGCCCGGCGAGATCCTGCCCGCGGCCGCCCACGGCTTCTACACCTACGACGCCAAGTACATCGATCCCGAGGGCGCCGGCCTCCTGGCCCCGGTCGAGCTGCCGGCCGAGACCACCGCCCGGGTCCAGGAGACGGCGGTCGCCGCGGCCCGCGCCCTCGACTGCGAAGGCATGGCCCGGGTCGACTTCTTCCTGAAGGACGACGGCGCGCTGCTGATCAACGAGATCAACACCATCCCCGGTTTCACCGCGATCTCCATGTACCCCAAGCTCTGGGAGGTCAGCGGCCTGCCCCCCGCCGCCCTGGTCGACCGCCTCCTCGCCCAGGCCCTCGCCCGCCACGAACGCGAGCAGCGCCTGGAAGTCCTCCACGAGGTCTGAGGCGGTCTGCCCCTCACCCAGCTCCGGCTAAGGCTCGGCTGGCACCTCGCCAAGCCTCCACAGCCCTCTCCCCGGGGGAGAGGGCGGCGAGCGGAGCGAGCGGGTGAGGGGATGACCCAGCCTTACCGGTCCGGGTTCTATATCGAAAGCTCCTCCAGGTCCCGGTAGTGCTCCAGCGCTTCCGGGTTGGCCAGGGCCTCCTGGTTCTTGACCGGGCGGCCGTGGACCACGTTGCGCACCGCCAGCTCGACGATCTTGCCGGACTTGGTGCGCGGGATGTCGGCGACCTCGATCACCTTGGCCGGCACGTGGCGCGGGGTGCAGCCCCTGCGGATCTCGGCCTTGATCTTCTTGACCAGATCCTCGTCCAGCGCGATCCCCTCGGCCGGGCGGACGAAGAGCACGACCCGCACGTCGCCCTCCCAGTCCTGGCCGATCACCAGGGCCTCGGCGACCTCGGGCAGCTTCTCGACCTGGCGGTAGATCTCCGCCGTGCCGATGCGCACGCCGCCCGGGTTGAGGGTCGCGTCGGAGCGGCCGTAGACGACGATGCCGTCGTGCTCGGTCAGCTCGACGAAGTCGCCGTGGCACCAGATGCCGGGATAGCTCTCGAAGTAGGCGGCGCGGTAGCGCGCCCCGTCGGGATCGTCCCAGAAATGGATCGGCATGGAGGGGAAGGGCTTGGTGCAGACCAGCTCGCCTTTCTGCCCGCGCACCGGCTTGCCGTCGTCGTCGAAGACCTCGACCGCCATGCCCAGGATCCGGGCCTGGATCTCGCCGCGCCAGACCGGGCCGATGGGATTGCCGCCCATGAAGCAGCCGATGATGTCGGTGCCGCCGGCGATGGACGACAGGCAGAGGTCCCGCTTGACGTGCGCGTAGACGAAGTCGAAGCCCTCGGCGACCAGCGGCGAGCCGGTCGAGGTCAGGGTCCGCAGCGCCGGCAGGGCGTAGTCCGCCTGGGGATCGGCGCCGCTCTTCTTCAGGGCGTCGATGTACTTGGCCGAGGTGCCGAAGAGCGTGCAGCGCTCCTTCGAGAGGTAGTCGAAGAGCAGGCGCCAGTCCGGATAGAAGGGCGAGCCGTCGTAGAGCAGCAGGGTCGCCTGGGCGGCCAGGCCCGAGACCAGCCAGTTCCACATCATCCAGCCGCAGGTCGTGAAGTAGAACACCCGGTCGCCCGGCTTGACGTCGCAGTTCAGCAGGAACTCCTTGAGGTGCTGCAGCAGGGTGCCGCCGACGCCGTGGACGATGCACTTGGGCTTCCCCGTGGTGCCCGAGGAATACATGATGTAGAGCGGGCTGTTGAAGGGCACCCGCGTGAAGGCGATGGCGCCGCCCTCTTGTTCTGCCAGCACCTCGTCGAAGACCCGCGCCTTGGCGATGGCGGAGACGTCCGGCGCCTCGCTCAGGTAGCCGACCACGATCACCCGCTCGACGCTGGGCAGCTCGGCCAGGAACTCGGCGACCCGGCCGAGGGAGTCGTGGCTCTTGCCGTTGTAGTGGTAGCCGTCCGGGCAGAACAGGACCTTGGGCTCGGTCTGGCCGAAGCGGTCGAGCACGCCGCCGACCCCGAAGTCCGGCGAGCAGGAGGTCCAGACCCCGCCCAGCGCCGTGGTCGCCAGCATGGCGATCACGGTCTCTGGCATGTTGGGCATGAAGCCGGCGACCCGGTCGCCCGGGCCGACGCCCATGGCCGCCAGGGCCTGGGACAGCCGCGCGACCTTGTCGTGGAGCTCGTCCCAGGACAGGCGCCGCTTGACCTTGTCCTCGCCCCAGAAGACCAGGGCGTCCTCGGGCCCGCGCCGGCGCAGCAGGTTCTCCGCGAAGTTCAGCCTGGCCTCGGGGAAGAACCTGGCGCCCGGCATCTGGTCCGGATCGGCCAGCACGACCTCGCCGCGGGTCTCGGCGATCACCCCGGCATAGTCCCAGAGCGAGAGCTGGAACTTCTCGATCTCACGGCAGGAGAAGTCGTGGACCGCGGCGTAGTCCCGGCCCTCGAAGCCCCAGTCCTCGTTCAGCTTTTCCATGAAGGCGGTCAGGTTGGCGGCGGCGATCCGCTCCGCCGAGGGCTGCCACAAGGGCCCGGTCATGGTCGTCTGCTCCCCGCTCGAAGGCTTTGCGTTGCCGGCTCTTCGCGGCCGGCCCACGTAGTATGGCCAAGGGCTCCAGGACCATAAAGACCTCGGATGCGCCTTAAAATCACGATTGCGCCACGCTCGGGCCACGCGAGCGGCCAGATCCCCGGACAGACTCCGGCCATGAAACGCAAGCAGGTCCTCCTCGGCGTCGTGGTCGCCGTCCTCGCGGCCGGCTTCCTGCTGCCGGAGCGGCTGGCCATCCCGGTCGCGGGCGCGACCCCGTCCGACTGGCACCACGAGACCTTCTGGTACGAGCCCTGGGGCGCCTCGGGCGTGCACAAGGGGATCGACATCTTCGCGCCCGAGGGCCGGCCGGTGATCGCGGCGACACCAGGGCTGGTGGTCTTCGTCGGCGACTTCGGCCGCGGCGGGCTCTCGGTTGCCGTGCTCGGGCCCAAGTGGCGGCTGCACTACTACGCCCATCTCTCGCGGGCCGACGCGGCGCTGGGTGCCTGGGTCGCGCGGGGCGAAAGGCTCGGTGCCGTCGGGACGACCGGCAACGCGGCCGGCACGCCGGCGCACCTGCACTATTCGATCCTGACCGTGGTGCCCTATCCCTGGCGCCTGCGCTGGGTGACCCAGGGCTGGCTGCTGCCGGTCTTCCTCGACCCGCACGAGATGCTGATCGCGTCGCAACCTTAGCGGCCTGGGAATGGCCCAAAGTGGTGCCGGCCCTCTCCCTTCGACAGGCTCAGGGTGAGGGCGATAAAGCACAAGACTCTGCTCCTCATCCTGAGCCTGTCGAAGGATGATCGTGCCCAAAGGCTCCCGTCCTCTTCGGTGACCGTGGTCCGCCGAACGCGGCCGCGCATGGCAGATCTGCGGAGATTCCGCTGGTCCGCGGCGGCGCCCGGCGCGTAGCTTCCACTATCCATGCCTGCCACCGTCGAAACCGCCGTCGAGAAGCTGCGCGCCGTGCCCGCGCCCCTGCAGGGCGCGCTCTACATGACCGCGGCCGCGCTTGGCTTCTCGGTGATGAACATCGCGATCCGCAGCGCCGCCGAAGAGCTCGATCCCCTGCAGATCGCCTTCTTCCGCAACTTCTTCGCGCTGCTCTTCATGCTGCCCTGGCTCTGGCAGGTCGGCGCGGCGGGCCTCAAGACCGCGCATCTGGGCCTGCACCTCTGGCGCGCGGTCATCGGCCTGGCGGCCATGTGCCTCTGGTTCTACTCCATCGCCCTCTTGCCCCTGGCGGAGGCGGTGGCGCTCAACTTCACGGTGCCGATGTTCGCGACCCTCGGGGCGGCGATTTTCCTGGGCGAGATCGTCCGGGCCCGGCGCTGGACCGCGACCGTGGTCGGCTTCCTGGGCGTGCTGATCATCCTCAGGCCCGGCTTCACCGAGCTGACCCCGGCCATGGCCCTGCCGGTGATCGCGGCGGCCTTCATGGCGATCTCGGTGATCATCGTCAAGAAGCTCTCCGCCAGCGACACGCCCGCCGCCATCGTCTTTATGATGAACCTGCTGCTGACCCCGCTGTCGCTGGTCCCGGCGCTCTTCGTCTGGCGCTGGCCGAGCTGGGAGGTGCTCGGCCTGATGGTCCTGGTCGGCTTCTTCGCCATGGCCTCCCACATCGCCATCACCCGCGCCTACGCCGTGGCCGACGCCTCGGCCGTGCTGCCGCTCGACTACGCCCGCCTGCCCTTCATCGCCGGCCTCGCCTTCCTGATCTACGGCGAGGTGCCGGAGCTCTGGACCTGGGTCGGCGCGGGCGTCATCGCGGCCTCGGCGATCTACATCGCCCGCCGCGAGGCCCAGGTCGCCCGCGAGCGCGAGGCCAGCCAAGCGGCATCGCACACGCCGGCGGCCCGCCCGTGACCGGAAGTGCGACCGGAAGCGTGACCGGGGCCGCGGACGGCGCCTCGGCGCCCGCTTCGCTCCCGGGGGCCGAGGGCGGCTTCGGGCTGACGCCCAACCACCGCGGCGCGCTTTGGATGCTGGCGGCCGGCCTCGGCTTCACCCTCAACGGCACCCTGGTCAAGACCCTCGGCCAGCAGGGACTCGACGCCTACCAGATCGCCTTCTTCCGCAGCCTGGTCGGGCTGCTCGCCGTGCTGCCCCTGCTCTGGCGGATCGGCGTCCATCGGCTGAGGAGCCGGCATCCCTGGATCCATGCCTTCCGGGTGATCTTCGGCGCCGGCGCCATGGTCTGCGGCTTCTACGCCCTGACCCGGCTGCCGCTCGCCGACGTGACCGCGCTCAGCTTCACGACCCCGCTCTTCGCCACCGTCCTGGCCGTGGTCTTCCTGCGCGAGCCGGTCCGCTGGCGGCGCTGGAGCGCGACCGCGCTCGGCTTCCTGGGTGTCCTGATCATGGTCCGGCCGGGCGCCGGGGCCTTCGAGCCGGCGGCGGTGGTCGCCCTCGGCATGGCCTTCGGTATCGCCGCCGCCCTGGTCCTGGTCAAGCGCCTGCCGGCGGGCGAGAGCCAGATCGCCATGCTGTTCTACTTCGGGGTCGGCAGCCTGCTGATCACCGCCGGCCCGGCGGCCGCGGTCTGGCAGCCGCCGAGCGGCCCGCAGTATCTGCTGCTGGTCGCCATGGGGCTCCTGGGCCTGGGCTCCCAGGCGATGATGATCCGGGCCTTCCGGGTCGGCGAGGCCAGCTTCGTCGCGCCCTTCGACTACGGCAAGCTGCTGGCCGCCGGTCTGCTCGGCTTCTTCGTCTTCGCCGAGGTGCCGGACCTCTGGACCCTGACCGGCGCCGCGATCATCGTCGGCGCGACCCTCTACATCGCCCGACGCGAGGCCGCGGTCGGGCGCCCAGCGCCGGCCAAGGCGGAATCCATCTGACTCTTGTCCTTGGGGGAGGAAAGACTGTGAAACAGGACCTGAAGCCGGGCCTCCGCTACGAGCTGAGCTATCCCGTGCCCCCGGACAAGACGGTGCCCCACCTCTATCCCGACGCGCCGGAGTTCGCGGAGATGCCCGAGGTCTTCGCAACCGGCTTCATGGTCGGCCTGATCGAGTGGGCCTGCCTGCTGGCGGTCAAGCCCTACCTCGACTGGCCGCGCGAGATGACCGTCGGCACCCACGTCGACCTCAGCCACCTGGCGGCGACGCCGCCGGGCCTGACCGTGCGGGTCGAGGCGACCCTGACCGAGGTGGAGGGCCGCCGGCTCGGCTTCTCTGTGAGGGCCATGGACGGCCTCGACCTGATCTCCGAGGGCCGCCACGAGCGCTTCGTCATCGACGCCAAGGGCTTCAACCGCAAAGCCCGCGAGAAGGCGGCGCATGCCGCCGAGACCGAGCGCCGGACGTGACCTCTAGGCGGTCTCCCCGGCTGTACTCTCGTCGCAAACGTCCTCGCCGCCGGTGTCCTCGAGGAAGCGGCGGGCGCTCTCCCGGTGCTGCTCCTTGACGTGCGGGGCGACCGCGTTGACCGCGAGCGCCAGGACCGTGGCGTCGTCGGTGTAACCGAAGGCCGCGACCACGTCGGGCAGCAGGTCGGTGGGCACCACGAAGTAGGCCAGGGCGGTCATCAGGGTCGCCTTGACGTAGGTCGGCGTCGCCCGGTCCGTCGCGCAGTAGTAGGCGGCGACCGCGTCCTCGACGAAGGGGACCTTGCCCAGGTTGCGGCGGATCTTGGGCCAGAATCCGCGCTTCACGCGGTCCCGGTTGCGCCGGTACTTGGCCGGGTCGTAGGGAACGATCTCGGTGCCGGTCATGACCGATATATGGGGATGCGCCCCGGATCCCCAAAGGTCCCGTTGGAAGCGGCCCATTCCGGGGGCTTGGGCCGGTCCCGGGCTTCTGATATAGAGCGCCGTCTTTGCCGATAACGCACAGGGAGATGAGCGATGGACGTCAGGGGTCAAGGGGCGATCGTGACCGGCGCCGGATCGGGTCTGGGCGCGGAGACGGCCCGCTATCTGGCCAAGGCCGGGGCCAAGGTCGCGGTCCTGGACGTGAACGGCGAGGCCGCCGAGGCCGTCGCCCAGGAGATCGGCGGCCTGGGCCTGGCCTGCGACGTTGGCAGCGCCGAGGCCGCCGAGGCGGCGGTCGCCCGGGCGCGCGAAGCCCACGGCACCGCCCGGGTCCTGGTCAACTGCGCCGGGATCGCCCCGGCCAAGCGGATCGTCGGGCGCGACGGCCCGATGCCGCTGGAGGACTTCGCCAGGGTCGTCCAGGTCAACCTGATCGGCAGCTTCAACCTGCTGCGCCTGGCCGCCGCCGACATGCTGGCCGCCGAGCCTCTGGCCGACGGCGAGCGCGGGGTGGTGATCTCGACCGCCTCGGTCGCCGCCTACGAGGGCCAGATCGGCCAGTCCGCCTACGCCGCCTCCAAGGCCGGGATCGTCGGGCTGACGCTGCCGGCGGCGCGGGAGTTCGCGAAGACCGGGATCCGGGTCCTGGGCATCGCGCCAGGCCTGATCGGCACCCCGCTGCTGCTCAACATGCCCCAGGAGATCCAGGACAGCCTGGCTTCGCAGGTGCCCTTCCCGCACCGCTTCGGCCATCCGGGCGAGTTCGCCGGCCTGGTCATGCACATGGTCGAGAACGTCATGCTGAACGGCGAGGTCGTGCGCCTGGACGGCGCCATGCGCATGCAGGCGCGCTGAAACGCGGCCGCCCGATCAGGATTCCGAAGCGTGGGCCTGGTCGATTTTGCCGGCGAGGTCCAGGTCCTTCTGGGACAACCCGCCGCAATCGTGGGTCGACAAGGTCACGTCGACACGATTGTATACGTTGAACCATTCGGGGTGGTGATCCATCTTTTCGGCGTGGAGGGCGACCTGCGCCATGAAGCCGAAGGCCTGGGTGAAGGATTTGAAGGTGAAGGACCTCTCTATCGCATCGCGGCCCTCGACCTCGCGCCAGTCCGGCAGCGCCGCGAGCCCGGCGGCCCGCGCCTCGGCTGAGAGTTTCTCGACCATGCTTCACCTCCCGGCTGGCTCTCCGCTTCCGAACTGTGGTCGGCGCCGCGGCGCCGGTCAAGGGGCGGGGCCGGGTGCGGACTGCGGGGTGGGTCGGACATGAAGCACTTCGGTCCGCCGCCCTCGGTCGACGATCTGGAAAGCATCGCCCGCGAGGCCTTCGCGGCGATCCCCAGGCAGCTCCGCGTCCACGCCAAGGACGTGGTGATCCGGGTCCAGGACTTTCCCGACGACGATATCCTTGAGGAGCTGGAGTGCGATTCGGCCTTCGACCTCCTGGGGCTCTACCAGGGCGTCGACCTGACCCGCAAGAGCATCTCGGACACCGGGCAGCAGCCCGACATGGTCTACCTTTACCGCCGCCCGATCCTCGACTACTGGTGCGACAGCGAGGAGGACCTGGCCCACGTCGTGCGCCACGTCCTGATCCACGAGATCGGCCACCACTTCGGCTATTCCGACGACGACATGGAAGCCATCGAGGAAGCCGCCCGCTGAGTCCGGGCAGACCAGCCCGTGGACTCACGAACGCGAAGCCATGGCCGGATCGCGGGATACCCGTGTTCGCTGCACTCTCAAGAGCGGTCTTCCATCCCGGCGAAGTGCTGGTCGCAGATTGACCCCTTGCGGAGATTCGCGCTTTCCTGCAATGGAAGTCACCTAGGCCGATGACCGCGACAGCAACGACCCGCTGGCCCAGCTCTGCTCAGGCAGCCCAACTACAAACAGCTGCTCGGCCGACAATACCGAGTCAGTGAAGAGCAATGCTAGAAAACCAATCGATTTCCGCAGAACGCCGCCGATTAGCCCTTTCGGGCTGGCTTATACCCACCCTGCTTTTTGCGGCGCTGTTTCCGCTCACATTGAGCGGGTTTGCCTACACGATCGTCGACAATCATTGGCTCGGTAGCGAGGCAGCCTATGACTACTGGGCAGCCAACGACTTTCAGTGGGGCACGGAGATCGTTCAAAATATTGGGCCCCTGGGCTACATCCATTTCCCTTTATCCTTTACCGGATTTCTAGACTTAGAGAACGCATGGGCGAACTTTGTCCAGAGCGGAACGCTTGTTGTTCTTGTGATTTATTTAGCCTGGATGATCCCGAATCGACTTCTGAAAACCGTTTTTCTAACGGTTTTTGTTTTGATGCAGGTCTTGAAACAGCCGTATGTCTTTTCATTTCCGACGGAGGTAAGCCACTATCTCTTGGCTTTGTTTATTGCCTACGCCCTTTTCAATCTCGAGCGATACTTCGCTCTGATCCCGCTCGTTATTTTGTTGGCGGGCATGTCCTTGGGAAAAGGCATGTATCTGTTTATCGCGCCGGTCATCATTTTCTTTGCGGCGCTCTTTTACATCTTGCGACGAAAAGTGCTTCTGTCCATTGCGGGCGTGAGCCTCTACGTCCTCAGCTTCCTCTTTTTTTGGGTGTCCAGCGGCCAAGAGATTTCCAACCTGCCGGACTTCATCTGGGGAAGCCTCGCGTTTTCCAGCGGCTATAGCGAAGCCTTGGCGAATTACAGCTCGTCCCCGTTGGAAGGCCCGTCCGTCATATCAACTGGATCGGCCTTGTTTCACTTCGCGATTTTCATATCCCTTATTCTTCTGGTCTTGGCGAAGAACTTCTATCCAATAAAGACTATGAACCGCGTGACGTTTGCCGCCGGGCTGATGCTCGCTTCGATAGAATTACTCATTCTTTTCGCCGTTTGGAAGCACGGGATCGTGTCCTCCGACATCTATCATATCTCTGTGTTCTTCTGGTTCGCCTGCGTGTCCGTGGTTCCGTTTCTGTGCGTACATCATGCAGCGTACTACCAAGAGTTGAGGGGGCCGGCTGAAATCCCGGGTCAGCGACGCCTTGCTCCGATCATCGGACACCTTGTGAACTTGGCGGCTCGCGTGTGGGCCAACTGGCAGCGCAGGGCGGATACACAACAAGGTACCGGCGTTTTCGCAGCCTTAATCCGTTTCGGGGATACTCTAAAGACTTGGTTGGGTACCGCCATCTCGCAGGAAAAGCACCAAGTTAACGCCTCAGAGACGTCGCCCCCTGCGGCCTTTGGTTTTCGCGCCGCGAGAAAGGAGATTCTCGTTCTTATCGTAGTAATTTGCCTGACGCCTAATTTTTTTTATGGATGGAAATTTGTTCTATTTCTGGAAGGGGAAATTGCCGCATGGAACGATAAGCTTGCTGCGTCCGTCGCCGAGATGCAAATGCCGCAGACGCGCGAAGTCGTCGGAAAAGAACGCGTCGGATACTTCGGAGAACTCCCCGCGCCGATGGTGTACAACGATTTCCTTTACACGGCATCGCCGTCAACCATTTCTTTCGCCGGCTGGAATCCTTGGATTATTGAAAAGGATGCCGACTTTTTCCGGAATGCCGGTTCAGCGCCACCTTACTTGGTCTACCAATTGTTCAACACGCAAGCAATCGTGCGACAATTCTCACCGCTCGACAGCCCGAAGGCGCAACTCGAGATCTTTCGCCGCTACGATCCAGTTCTTGCCAGTGACAACAAACCTATTCACGAACATGGCCGGCTATTGCTGAAACGGCGGGAGCCCTCATCGGCGCTGCGATATGAAGATCTCGGACAGTGGACCGAGGAGATGGGTGACTGGATCCAGGTGCCCGGAAATGCAGATGGGCCGGTCCAAACGGTTATCCGTTTGCCCACCAGCCTGGCCACCAAGATCCTGACGGCGATTTATAAAGCCCCCGGCTATTCATTCGAGTACAAGCTCGACGACGGCACCCTTGGCAAGCGGAAATTCACCCCGACGAAGGGCAGGGAAGGCTTTCTTTTGGCCCCGCTGATCCTGAAGAACCGGGACCTTCTTGCCGCGCTATCGGCGGAGGAATGGGAGAAGTATTTGAAGAATGACGACAGTGCACTGCGCCGCATAACCCAGTTTCGGATAAACTGCGAACATATCACGATGGCGTGCGCGACCGAGATGGAAGTGCGGTTCAACGAGGTGCTGGGGCTTGAATTTGGTCGGAACGCCGATCACCGCTAGACGAAACCTGAAATTCAAACAGCGCGAAGGATGCTGTCCGGGTTTGTATGCTGCGGGGTTGTTGGACGACGAAGTTCGCCCTCGACCCCGCGCCGGCCCGGCAGCGCCGCAAGCCCGGCGGCCCGCGCCTCCGGTCAAGGGGCAGCCACGGGCGCGGGATAGGGGGATGGCGCGGCCATGAAGCACTTCGGTCCGCCGCCCGATCCTCGACTACTGGTGCGACAGCGAAGAGGACCTGGCCCACGTCGTGCACCACGTCCTGATCCACGAGACCGGCCACCACTTCGGCTATTCCGACGACGACATGGAAGCCATCAAGGAGGCCGCCCGCTGAGCCTCAGCGGCTTGCGCTTTCGCAGGCTGTTGGCAGCCAGGAGCTGCAAATGTTGCTCTTTGTCTCCCGACGAGTACCAGGTTGCGCAGGGCGGAGGGTCACCCCCCACCCTTCCCCATCAAGGGGGAGGGCTCAAGCGACGGCGGCGGCGACCTTCTCCCTCCCCCTAGATGGGGGAGGGTCGGGGAGGGGGTGACACGCCGGTGCCTGCAGGTCGGCAGTGGCTCGGGGCCTGCTTCGACGGTCTGCCGGCGCAGCCCGCCTGCCGGTTACTCTACGATGTGGTGCTTGCCGATCGGGGTGACCGCGGTCGCCTGGGCGCCCTTCTCGCTCTCGCCCTCGATTATTGCGACGCGGACCGGGTCGCCCAGCGCCAGCTTCTCGAAGCCGCCGTTGACCACCGCGTTCTTGTGGAAATAGATCTCCTGGCCGTCGCTCAGGGTGACGAAGCCGTAGCCCTCGAAGCCGTGCAGGTCGGTCACCTTGCCGTGCAGCGGCGCCTCGTGGGCTTTGACCTTGCCGGCGCTCTTGCGGGAATGGTCCTCCAGCATCCGCTTGGCCGCGTTGAAGGCGTCCCGGATCGCGACGTAGACGTCCTCGTGGTCGTGGCGCTGCCCCGGGTCCCGGCTGACCACCAGCGGCGCCCGGCCCGGCACGCCGATCTCGATCCGGACGTGATAGATCTTGCCCTTGTTGTGCCGGCGGTGCGGTGCCTCGACCACGACCCGGCAGGAGTTGATGCGGCCGAAGTATTGCTCCAGCTTCTCGACCTTCTCGCGCACGCGGGCCTCCACCGCGTCCGAGGAATCCATGTTGCGAAAGCTCAACTCCAAAGGCACATCCATGTCCTGCTCCCCTGCTTCTGTCAGCCCTTGATGCAGATGATCGGCTCCAACCGCGCGACCTTGCGGGCGAGGCCCGCTTTCTCCGCGGCCTCGACCACCTCGACCACGTCCTTGTAGGCGCCCGGCGCCTCCTCGGCGACGCCGCGGTCCGAGGGGCTGCGAATCACGATGCCCCGGGCCGCCAGCTCGTCGACCAGCGCCCGCCCGCGCCAGGTCTTGCGCGCCTTGTGTCGGCTCATCCGCCGGCCGGCGCCGTGGCAGGCGGACGAGAAGCCCCGGCGCTCGTTGCCAGCCGCGCCGACCAGCACGTAGGACGCCGAGCCCATGGTACCACCGATCAGCACCGGCTGTCCGACCCCGCGCAGCGCCGCGGGCAGGCTCGGATGGCCGGGCCCGAAGGCGCGGGTCGCGCCCTTGCGGTGGACGAAGAGCTCGCGGCGTTCGCCATCGGTCCGATGCACCTCCGCCTTGCAGGTGTTGTGCGAGACGTCGAACAGCAGCGGCAGGTCCGCCTCCGGGAAGAAGCGCCGGAAGACCTGCCGGGTCAGGTGACCGATGATCTGGCGGTTGGCCAGCGCGCAGTTGATCGCCGCGCGCATGGCGCCAAGGTAGCGCTCCCCCATCTCGGAGCGGATCGGCGCGCAGGCCAGCTCGCGGTCGACCAGGACGATGTCGTAGTCGGGCGCGGCCAGGACCATGTCGCGCAGGAACTCGGTGCCGATCTGGTGGCCCAGGCCGCGCGAGCCGCAGTGGATGCTGACCACGACCTCGCCCCGCTCCAGGCCGAAGGCGGCGGCGGCCTTGGCGTCGTGGAGCGCGGTCACTTCCTGGACCTCGAGGTAGTGGTTGCCCGAGCCCAGGGTGCCCATCTCGCGCCGCTGCCGCTTGCGCGCGCGCGCCGAAACGAATGCCGGCTCGGCGCCCGGCATGCAGCCCCGCTCCTCGATCCGCTCGAGGTCGGCCTCGCGGCCGTAGCCCCGGGCCAGCGCCCAGACCGCGCCGCCCGAGAGCATGGCGGTCATCTCCTGCTCCGACAGCGTGATCTCGCCGTGGCTGCCGACCCCGGCCGGGATTTCGGCGAAGAGCGCGTCGGCCAGCTCGGCCTGGCGCGCCTCGATCGCGGCCCGGCCCAGGCTGGTGGGCATGCAGCGTACGCCGCAGGAGATGTCGAAGCCGACCCCGCCGGCGGAGACGATCCCGCCGCGGTCCGGATCGAAGGCGGCGACGCCGCCGATCGGAAAGCCATAGCCCCAGTGGGCGTCCGGCATGGCGTAGGCGGCCTTAACGATCCCAGGCAGGCGGGCGACGTTGGTGACCTGCTCGAAGACCTTGTCGTCCATGCCTCGGATCAGGTCCTCGTCGGCGAAGATGATCGCAGGCACACGCATCCCGCCGAAGGGCGCGACCCGCCATTCGACGTCGCTGATTCGCTCCAGGCGCGTGGTATCCATGGCTCGCCGTCCAGGTCTTTAGACATCGACCACGCAGGCCGCGACCCAGGTGTCGTCGTCCCGCCGCCCGACCTCGAGCGCGGTGTAGGTCGCGCCCTTGACCTCGGCGGCCGGCCGGTGGCGCGCGCGGTCCAGCGCTTCGCCCCAGGCGATGGCCTGCAGCCGGCGATCGTCGACGATCACGTCGAAGCGGCCGAAGACCATGCCGCGAGTCGCCATCTCGTAGACCAGGGCGTTCAGCCACTCAACCAGGAGCAACTCCTCGTCGGGCGCCGTGCAGGCGATCCGGACCGCGCTCCGGGCCTTGATCCGGCCCGGATCGCAGATCGCCGCGGTCATGGCGGTGGCGGCCTCCTCGAAGGCGGCGGCCAGGGTCGGACCCCAGGCCCGCAGACGAACGTCCGCGTCGTGAGGCTCGTGGGACCAACCGCGCTCGCCCGCGCCGTCATCGACGGCGAGCGCCGCGGGCCGGGCCGATGTCGTGGTTACCTTCATCCGTCAATTGGCGCGCAGGCGGCAGGGAAACGCATTGAGCGAGATCAAGCCCTTGCGACCCGGGAGGTCAGTGCGGCGCCCGGCGATCGTAGAAGGCGAGGCTCCAGCGGCCGGTCGCGACGTCGTGGCGCAGGATGTAGCGCGCGCCGTCGGCGCCGACGACCTTGAAGTATCGGTGGTCCGGCGACAGCCAGCGGTCCAGGACCTCGGCGACCTCCACCCGGCGCCCGTCGAAGGCCAGCGCGCGCGGCGTTTCCTCGCCCCGGTGGCCGGCATAGCACTCGACACTGATCTCCATCCCGCTACGACCCCTGCGTGCAAATGACTCTGGAAACCTTGATGCAGATCACGCTTTCGGCTCCGGGCCTGTCCTAGGCTCTTCCCAGGTCGTCGATCCCTGGCGGTTCCCTGGACATGGCACCCGCCTCGGAAGCGACCGAAGGCCTGTCTTGCGGAGCCCGGTCATGGGCTCCAGTCGAGGAAAGGCGGGGTCAGGGAAGGAGGGAACCCTCCTGACGCCCCGACGACCGAGACGGCAGGTGCGGGCTGCCGGACCCCCTCCCTCCATGGACCGCCGGACGGAGGACCCAAGGGTCGGCAGCCCGCCCATTGCCCCCATCGACGGCCCCGATCAAGCGGTGGGCTGGTCCTCTTCCCACTCCTCGCCCGCCGTCAGGATCTCGTGCAGCTCGCCGACCACGCCGGACAGCGGCAGCTCCAGCTCCCCGAGCACGTCCGACTGGCCCTCGGCCCAGGCCACGGCCTGTTCGAGCTCGTCGAGGCTGGGGTGCAGGTCGAGGATCGCCAGGATCCTGGCGTCCGAGATATCGCCCACGATGCGGCGGATCTCTTCGGCGCTGAGCGCGGGGCCGGAAGGCGCGGTGGTCTTTGGCGGCTCTGTCATCGGCGGTCTCCAGGGTGTGACGGCGGCGTGCTGGCAGGAAACGCCGCCCACCGCCTCGCGGCCATGACCCAGGTCAAGAGGACCTACAACAGCCCGCGGACCCGGGCGCGCAGCTCCGGCAGCAGCTCCGCCTCGAACCAGGGGTTGCGCTTCAGCCAGGCGGTGTTGCGCCAGCTCGGATGGGGCAGCGGCAGGTAGGCCGGCAGATAGTCCCGCCAGGCGCGGACCGTCTCGGTCAGGTTGGCCTTGCGCGCCGGGCCCAGGTAGCGCGCCTGGGCGTAGAGCCCGACCAGCAGGATCAGCTCGATCTTGGGCAGGGCCGCTTGCAGGCGCGGATGCCAGGCCGGCGCGCACTCCGGGCGCGGCGGCTTGTCGCCGCCGCGGTCCTCCCGCCCGGGATAGCAGAAGCCCATCGGCACGATGGCGATGCGCGATTCGTCGTAGAAGGTCTCGGGTTCGGTCTGCAGCCAGGCGCGCAGGCGCAAACCGGAATTATCGTTCCAGGGGATTCCGCTCTCATGCACTTTAGTTCCGGGTGCCTGGCCGACGATCATCAGGCGGGCGTCGGAATGGGCGCGCAAGACCGGCCGGGGCCCCAGCGGCAGCTCCGCGGCGCAGAGCCGGCAGGCCCGGACCTCGGCGAGCAGGGCCGAAAGCTCGTCCGCCTCGACGGAGATCTGTGCAGTCGCTTTGCTGGTCATCCTGTTCCGGCTCTTCGCCGCGTCAGACACCCTCCGAAAGGAGGCGCGCGACGTAGCTTGGCACGACCTCGCCGGCCGGGCCATAGACCCGCTCGGCGAAGGCGCTGTGCCGCTCCGAGGGCTCGAGGTTGAGCTCGACGCTGTGCGCCCGGCCGGTCGCGCGGGCCGCCTCGACGAAGCCGGCTGCCGGGTAGACGGCGCCGGAGGTGCCGATCGAGAGGAAAAGGTCGCAGGCCTCCAGGGCGGTGTAGATCCGCTCCATCTGGTAGGGCATCTCGCCGAACCAGACGACGTCGACCCGCAGGCGGCCCGTCGCCCGGCAGCGCGCGCAACGGCTCTCCAGGTCCATGTCCTCGCGCCAGGCGCTGACCCCGCCGCAGGCCAGGCAGCGCGCCTTGAGGATCTCGCCGTGCATGTGGATCAGGTTGCGCGATCCGGCGCGCTCGTGCAGGTCGTCGATGTTCTGGGTCACCAGCAGGACCTCGCCGGGCCACTCGGCCTCCAGGCGGGCCAGCGCCCGATGCGCGGGGTTGGGCGCCACCGCCTCGGCCAGCAAACCCTGGCGGCGGGCGTTGTAGAAGGCGTGGACCGTGGCCGGGTCGCGGGCGAAGGCCTCCGGGGTGGCGACGTCCTCAAGGCGCACCTTGGCCCAGATGCCGTCGGCGTCGCGGAAGGTGTCCAGGCCGGACTCCTTGGAGATCCCGGCCCCGGTCAGAATGACGATTTGGCCCGTGCTGCGTTGCCCCATGTCGCGAGGGATGATAGAGGAGCCTGGCAGAGCGCGATACTCACTTGGGCTTGATCTGACGGATCATGACGGAAGTCGGCGTCCTCTTCGTTTGCACCGGCAACATCTGCCGTTCCCCCACTGCCGAGGCGGTCCTGCGCAAGCGCCTGACGGAGCGCGGCCTGGAAGACCGGGTCGCGGTCGACTCCTGCGGCCTCGGCGGCTGGCACGTCGGGCAGCCGCCGGACGAGCGCTCAGTCGCCGCCGGCCTGCTGCGCGGCTACAAGCTGAAGGAGCTGCGCGCGCGCCAGATCCGGGACGGCGACTTCGAGGCCTTCTCCCTGCTGATCGCCATGGACCGCGGGCACCTCTCGGAGCTGAGGCGGCTCTGCCCCGAGGGCGCCGCGGACCGCCTCAAGCTCTTCATGGATTTCCATCCGGAGGAGACCGGGCTCAGCGACGTGCCGGACCCCTACTACGGCGCGCTGAGCGACTTCGACCTGGCGCTGGAGCTGATCGAGAAAGGGGTCGAGGGACTGGTCGAGCGCCTGCAGCGGGACCATCTGTGACCGCGGCCCTGGCCGCCGCCGTCGAAGCCGCCCTGGGGCGCCGGCCCCGCCGCTTCTTGCCGCTGACCGGCGGCTGCATCGCCGAGGTCTACCGCGCCGAGCTGGGCGACGGCGACTCGGTGGTGGTCAAGACGGCCTCTCGCGGCGACCTGCTGCTCGAGGCCTTCATGCTCGGATACCTGGCCGAGAACAGCGAGCTGCCGGTCCCGGCGGTGCGCCACGCGGCCGCCGAGCTGCTGATCATCGACTACGTCGCGTCCGGCGACGCCATCGACGCCGCGGCCGAGACCCACGCCGCCGACCTGCTGGCGGCGCTCCACGGCATCACGGCGCCGCGCTACGGCTTCGAACGCGACACCCTGATCGGCCCGCTGGTCCAGCCCAATCCCTGGACCGAGCGCTGGACCGACTTCTTCGCCGAGCAGCGCCTGCTGCACTTCGGCCGGGTCGCGCTGGAGGCCGGCCATCTGCCGTCACAGACCCTGCAACAGCTCGAAGCGCTCTGCGGCCGCCTGCCGGAGCTGATCGGCGAAGCCGCAGCGCCGTCGCTGATCCACGGCGACGTCTGGGGCGGCAACGTGCTGGTCCGCGGCGGGCGCATCGCCGCCTTCGTCGACCCGGCGATCCACTACGCCGACGCCGAGGTCGAGCTCGCCTTCTCGACTCTCTTCGGGACCTTCGGGGAGGCCTTCTTCCGCCGCTACGACGAGCTGCGGCCACTGCGCCCCGGCTTCTTCGAGGCCCGCCGCGACCTCTACAACCTCTATCCCCTGCTGGTGCACACGGCCCTCTTCGGCGGCCACTACGCTCAGTCGGTGGCGCGGATTGCAGCCCGCTTCGTATAGCCGCGCCGCCGCTCTATCCCTCGAAGACCAGCTTGGCGGGGGAGATCAGGACGCCGAACTGCTCGCACCAGACCACGACGCTGCCGAAGTCCGAGATCTCGACGCCGGCCGGGATGGCGTAGTTCTGGCTGCCCTTGAAGGCCTTGAGGCGGCCCAGGTCGACGAACATGGTGCCCTCGACCTGCGCCTCCGAGGTGACCTCGGCGCTGGGCACCAGGTAGACGTGGAACTTGGGGCCGGGGCCGACCTCGAAGTCCGCCTCCAGGTGCAGCACGCCCTCGTAGACGGTCATGTTGCCCTTGCCGTAGTGGATCGGGTCCGAGGGGTCGGCATGGACGAACGCGCCGCGCGCCAGGACGGTCGTGGCCCCGGCCGGCGCCGCCTCGGTTCCGACGATGTCCGCCAGGAAGATGTAGGGGTAGACGAAGATGCCGACCGCGAAGCCCAAGCCCGTGCCGAGCAGTCCGCCGATGAAGAACACCCCAAGCATCTTGAGCATGGTCGGATCCTCCCACCCTTTACCCCAGGCCCCGAGTATAGCAGGTCGGCGGGATCGGATCCGGGCCCTTGATCGAAGTCAATGCCGCCTGCCGGGCGGCGGCACTAGCGTCGCGGCCATGGATCCAAAGCTTCTGCGCCGCTACGGCGGCCCGGTGCCGCGCTATACCAGCTATCCCACGGCACCGCACTTCCACCCCGGGATCACCGCCGAGAGCTATCTTGGGTGGCTCGGCGGCCTGCCGCCTGAGGCCCGGCTTTCGCTCTATCTGCACGTGCCCTTCTGCGCGCAGATGTGCTGGTACTGCGGCTGCCACACCAAGGTGGTGCGGCGCTACCAGCCGGTCGCGGACTACGCCGGGAGCCTGCTGCAGGAGGCCGAGCTGGTTGCCGCTGCCTTGCCGCCCGGCCCGCGCGTGGTGCAGCTGCACTGGGGCGGCGGCACCCCGACGATGCTGTCGGGCGACGACTTCCGGCGCCTGACCGACGGCCTGCGCGCGGCCTTCCGCTTCGACGCGGCGGTCGAGATCGCGGTCGAGGTCGACCCCCGGACCCTGGACGCGGAAAAGGCCCGGGCCCTCGCCGAGGCCGGCGTGACCCGCGCCAGCCTCGGCGTCCAGGACTTCACCGCCGCCGTGCAGGCGGCGATCAACCGCATCCAGCCCTTCGAGGTGGTGGCGCGGGCGGTCGAGCGCCTGCGCGCGGCCGGCGTCCGGAGCATCAACTTCGACCTGATGTACGGCCTGCCGCGGCAGTGGGTCGCCGACCTGCTGCGCAGCATCGACCTCGCGGCGACCCTGGCGCCGGACCGCATCGCGCTCTTCGGCTATGCCCACGTGCCCTGGATGAAGTCCCACCAGCGGCTGATCGCGGACTCGGAGCTGCCGAAGGAGGACGCGCGCTGGGCCCAGGCCGAGGCCGCGGCGGCACGGCTCGGGGCCCATGGTTACCTCCGCGTCGGCCTCGACCACTTCGCCCGCCCGGAGGACCCCCTGGCCCGGGCCCTGGGTGAGGACCGCCTGCGGCGCAACTTCCAGGGCTACACCGACGACCCGGCCGAGGCCCTGATCGGCCTGGGCGCCTCGGCGATCGGCAGCCTGCCCCAGGGCTACGTCCAGAACGCCGTGCCGATCAAGGACTACCGCGACTCGGTGGCCGCCGGGCGCCCCGCCGTCCGGCGCGGCTGCCGGCTCAGCGCCGACGACCGGCTGCGCCGGGCCGTGATCGAGACCCTGATGTGCCGCCTGAAGGTCGACCTCGCTGGCCTCTGCGCCGGCCACGGGGCCGACCCCGCCGACTTCGCCGAGGAGGTCGCGGCCCTTGACAGGATGGCGGCCGACGGCCTGGTCGAGATCGCGGGCGGCGAGATCCGGGTCACCGCCGCCGGGCGCCCGTTGGTCCGCTCCGCCGCCGCGGTCTTCGACCGCTACCTCAAGGCCGGCACGGCGCGCCATTCGCGGGCGGTTTGAGTCCCCATCAGATCCGAGAGCTCTGCCTGCCGACCCCTCACCCTCCCAGCGCCTGACGGCGCCGGGCCCCTCCCTCTCCCCCGGGGAGAGGGATGTGGAGGCTTGGCGAGGCCAGAGGCCGAGCCCTAGCCGGAGCTGGGTGAGGGGTGAGAGTCCCGCGGCCGGACTCAGCGCTATCCAACCGATGATCGCGCGGTTTCGGGGGCCGGTGTCAGCTCGTAGACCGCCTCCTCGCTGTAGATCGAGCCGTTCGAGGAGAGGAAGCTGGAGTAGAGGACGAAGCGGTCGACCTCGAAGGGCGGCAGGCGGAGCAGGCCGTGCCGGCTCAGGAAGGCGCCCAGCTTGTCGCCGGGGTTGGACTTGAAGCGGGCCAGGGTGACGTGCGGCTTGAACTTGCGCCGCTCCGGCGCCAGACCGCTGCGCACCACCGCGGACTCGACCTTGCTCTGCAGGTGCAGCAGCCCCGGGTGCGGCTCGACCCCGGCCCAGAGCTGACGGACCCGGCGGTTGTCGCCGAAGCGGTCGAGGCCGGCGATGCTCAGCGGGAAGCCCGGCGCCCGGATCTCGGCCAGGGCGGCGTCGACGTCCTCGGCGTCCCGGCGGTCGACCTCGCCCAGGAAGCGCAGGGTCAAGTGCAGGTTCTCCGCCGGTACCCAGCGGGCGCCCGGCAGGCCGTTTGCGAGGTCGATCAGGGCGTCCTGGACCGCCTCGGGCAGGGCGATGGCGACGAAAAGGCGCATGTGGTTCCCCGCTGCTCGGATTCTGCGACTCGGTGTCACGGACAGGGGTAGGTGTGATCCTTGTGGATTTCCTCGATCCCGTCCAGCACCTCGGGCGCCAGCGTCAGCGCCGCCGAGGCGATGTTGGTCTCGAGCTGCGCCATCTTGGTCGCGCCGATGATCGTGGCCGTGGTGAAGGGCCGCGAGGTGACGTAGGCCAGGGCCATCTGCGCCGGGTCCAGGCCGTGCCGCGCCGCCAGGTCGCGGTAGGCCGCGATCGCCGCCTCGGCGCGCGGGCCCTGGTAGCGCCGGTTCTGCGGGTGCAGGGTCAGGCGCGCGCCCGCGGGCTTGGCGTCGCCCAGGTACTTGCCGGTCAGGGTTCCGGCGCCCAGGGGCGCATAGGCCAGGAGGCCGCAGTCCTCGCGGACCGCCGTCTCGGCCAGGCCGACCTCGAAGCTGCGGTTGAGGAAGCTATAGGGGTTCTGGATCGAGACCATCCTCGGTCCCCGCCCGGACTCGGCCAGCTGCAGGAAGCGCTGCAGGCCCCAGGCGGTCTCGTTGGAGACGCCGACCAGCCGCACCCGGCCCGATCGGACGACCGCGTCCAGCGCCGCCAGGGTCTCCTCCAGCGCCGTGCCGTCCTCCGCCTCCGCGGGCGCGTAGCCCAGGCGGCCGAAGCGGTTCGCCGGGCGCTCGGGCCAGTGCAGCTGGTAGAGGTCGATATAGTCGGTCTGCAGCCGCTTCAGCGAGGCCTCCACGGCGGCCTCGATGTTGGCCCGGTCGAGCCGCGGCTGGCCGTCGCGGATGTAGGTCAGCCGCCCATCGGGGCCGGCGACCTTGGTCGCGACCACCACCCTGTCGCGGTTGCCGCGGGCCTTCATCCAGCTGCCGATGATCTCCTCGGTCCGGCCGTAGGTCTCGGGCCCGGGCGGCACCGGATACATCTCCGCGGCGTCCAGGAAGTTGATGCCCCGCTCAAAGGCGTAGTCCATCTGCTCGTGGCCCTCGGCCTCGCTGTTCTGCGTGCCCCAGGTCATGGTCCCGAGGCAGAGCGCGCTGACCTTGACGTCGCTGCGGCCGAGCTGGCGGTACTCCATGTTTCCCCCTTGCCGTCTGGTTGGATTGTCTGCTGTGCGGTGGCTTCCGGTCGGCGGCTCAGAGAAAGAGCGCCAGCACCCCGGTATAGCCGTAGAGCCGGTTGTTCGAGATCTCGCCGTTGGCGTAGAAGCCGGCGAGCGGCAGGTCGCCGAGCGCGTCGCGGATCAGGCGCATCTCGGCGGCGTCCGGGCCGAAGAGGTTCTCGCCCCGGGCGATGCAGGAGAAGTAGAGCGCGGCGCGCGGCGGCGCCCGGAGCCGCCCCTTGACCTGGTCCAGCATGCGCTTGAGGTCGGCCTCGGCGGCGGCCTGGTCGCGGCGGCAGAACAGGATGTCCTGACCGGCCTCGACGATCTCCCCGACCGCGAGCCAGCCCTGCTCCGTGTCGATGCCCATGAGGTTGCGGACCATGTAGTCCCCGGTGTCGCTGCCGGTCACCGGAAAGGCGACCATAGTGTTCGCCGCGGCGGGCGTAAGGTCGGCCGGAGTCTCGACGCCGAGGTCGTCGAGCAGGACGTCCAGTGCCGGCTGGCCGTCGATGGCGATGACGATGTTGCGCTCGGCCGCGGTGATCCGGCGGCTCGGCCCGATCGGCTGGCAGCCCTGGGACAGCCCGGCGGCGACGTCGAGCCCGGCGCTGAACAGCACGCCGGAGAGCCCGCCCTCCGAGACCCGGTCGGCGAGCTGGACGATGCCGTTGCGGCTGGCCGACAGGCCGCCGACCAGGAAGGCCGAGGTGTCGTTGGACAAGCCGTCGATCAGGCGGGGCAGCAGCGGGTTGCGCGGGTCGCCGTGAACCACCCCGAAGAGCGGCGGGTTCCGGCTCAGCCAGCCGTCGCAGCAGCGGTGGAAGTCCTTGAGGTCCTGGGTCACCGGTTGGAAGACCTGGAAGCTCGCCTCGGGGAAACGGCCGACCAGCAGCGAGACCGCCGGCCGGTCGTAGATCTCGACGCCGCTGCCGGCGATCCCGAAGCCGGTGGTGCCGACCCAGTGCGTGATGCCGGTGGCCCGGCGCAGCAACTCGACCAGGCTTTCGGTGTGGCCGGCCAGGGGGTCGGTGGCGTAGAGGAAGCCGAGGTTGGCGCCTGCAGGCACCTCGCCGAGAGCCTCCAGACAGGCCTTGCCGGTGGCGCTCCAATCCGGGCCGCTGGCATAGGCGGCCTTGAAGCCGTCGGCGGCCGTGGCGCCGGCCTCAGCCATCGGAGCCCCGCGCCTGTGCCGCGTCGATCAATGGCCTCAGGGCCGGCAGGATCGCCTCGACGATCACCGCGACCCCGGCGCCGTTGGGGTGCAGGCCGTCCGGCTGGTTGAACTCCGGTCGCATGGCGACGCCGTCGAGGAAGAAAGGATAGAACGCCACGTCGTGTTCCTCGGCCAGCCTGGGAAAGACCGCGTCGAACTCCGCGGCGTATTCGGCGCCCAGGTTGCGCGGCGCCAGCATGCCCGTCAACAGGACCGGCAGGCCTTCGGTCTCGAGCCGGGTCAGGATGGCGTCGAGGTTGCGGTAGGTCTCCGAAGGCTCCAGGCCGCGCAGCATGTCGTTGCCGCCCAGGGTGACCAGGACCAGGTCCGGGTCGTCCGACAGCGCCCAGTCGAGGCGGGCGCGGCCCGCTGCGGTGGTGTCGCCGGAGTTGCCGCCGTTGAGCACCTTGATGTCGAAGCCTTCGGCCCTGAGGGCCGCCTCCAGCTGAGCCGGGAAGGTCTCTCCGGCAGGCAGGCCGTAGCCGTGAATCAGGCTGTCGCCGAAGGTCAGGAGCTTGAGCGGTTGCGCGGACGTCGAGGAGGCCTGGATCAGGAGCCCACCGAGGAACAATAGCACGGCCAGCAGGAACACCGGGCCGCGGAACCCTGCTGGGGGCCGGCTGCGGGGAGACTCGACGGAGGCGGCCGGAATCACCATGACTTCTGCGCAGATAGGGCCAAATTCGCGCCGCTTCAAGCGGCTTGCCGAAGCGGTCGCCATTGATTCGGGCCGCCTGACCGCCATATGCCCTTCATCTTTCCGCGCTGGACTGCGTAGGAAGCCGTGTAACCTGGCCTCCGATCGCGCGGGAGACGGTCGTTATGACGGGAGAAAAGCCTTGCAGGACAATATGATCCGGCTCGCCGGCGTGCAGCTAACCCTGCCCAGCAGCGCCGGCCCGGTCGAGATCCTGCGCGGCCTGGACCTCGAGATCGCCGCCGGCGAGACGGTCTCGGTGGTCGGACCCTCCGGCTCCGGCAAGTCCAGCATGATGATGCTGATCGCCGGCCTGGAGCGGCCGAGCGAGGGCCGGGTCGAGGTCGCCGGGGCCGATCTCTCCCGGCTCGACGAGGACGGCCTGGCGCGCTTCCGGCGCGACGCCATCGGCATCGTGTTCCAGGACTTCCATCTGATCCCGACCATGACCGCGCTGGAGAACGTCGCCGTGCCGCTGGAGTTCGCCGGCCGCGCCGACGCCTTCGACGTGGCCGCCGAGAGCCTGCGCGCGGTCGGCCTGGGGCATCGCCTGAGCCACTACCCGGGGCAGCTATCGGGCGGCGAGCAGCAGCGCGTTGCCCTGGCCCGGGCCTCGGCGCCGGCGCCCAAGCTGCTGCTGGCCGACGAGCCGACCGGCAACCTGGACGGCGAGACCGGGCGGCAGGTCATCGACCTGCTGTTCGGCCTGCAGGCCCGGCACGGCAGCACCCTGATGCTGATCACCCATGACCCGGGCCTGGCGGGGCGCTGCAGCCGGCAGGTGCGCCTCAAGGACGGGCTGATCGTGGACAGCGGCCTGGCTGTCGCCGCGCCGGCGGGCGGCCGGGCGGCGCAATGACCCAGGCCAGGCCGATTCGCGGCCTCGGCGCCTGGCGCCTTGCCTGGCGCCTGGCCCAGCGCGAGCTGCGCAGCGGCCTGACCGGCTTCCGTGTCTTCCTCGCCTGCCTTTTCCTCGGCGTCGCCGCCATCGCCGCCGTCGGCTCGGTCTCCTCGGCCCTGCTGGACGGCTTGCGGCAGAACGCCCGGACCATCCTCGGCGCCGACCTCGAGGTCCGCCTGGTGCACCGCGCGGCCGAGCCCGAGGAGCTGGCCTTCCTGCAGACCCAGGGCGAGCTTGGCCGCATGGTCCGCTTGCGGGCCATGGCACGCGGCGATGCGCCTGGGGCGCGGCGCAAGCTGATCGAGCTGCGCGGCGTCGACGAGACCTATCCCTTCTACGGCGAGACCCTCCTCGAGCCGGCGATGTCCCTCGACGAAGCCCTTGAGCTTCGCGACGGGGTCTATGGCATCGCCGTGGAGCCCAGCCTGCTCGCCCGCCTCGGGGTGGCCCTGGGCGACCGGCTGCGGATCGGCGAGACGGCTTTCGAGCTGCGGGCGCTGCTCGCCGCCGAGCCGGACCGCGCCTCGCGCAGCTTCCTGCTCGGGCCCGGCGCGATCGTCGAGCTCGAGGGCCTGCGCGCGACCGAGCTGATCCAGCCTGGCAGCCTGGTCTACCACTACTACCGCCTGCGCCTGCCGCCGGACGAGACCGCGGACTCGGTCAAGGAACGGCTCGGCGAGGCCTTCCCCGCGGCGGGCTGGCGCCTGCGCGACCCGCAGGGGGCGGCGCCGGGGATCCGCCGCTTCCTGCACCGGGTGACGCTGTTCCTCAGCCTGGTCGGCCTGACCGCGCTGCTGGTCGGCGGGGTCGGGGTCGGCAACGCGGTGCGCAGCTACCTGGACTCGCGCAGCGGCACCATCGCGACCCTGAAGTGCCTTGGCGCGCCGGGCCGGCTGATCTTCCGCTGCTACCTGCTGCAGATCATGGCGCTGGCCCTGGTCGGGGTCGCCGCCGGGCTGGCGGTCGGCGCCGTGGCGCCCTACCTGGTCGACGCCTTCGTCGGCGATTCCCTGGGCTGGCGGGCCAGCCTCGGAGTCCATCCCGGGCCGCTGATCAAGGCGGGGGCCTTCGGCCTGATGACCGCGCTGACCTTCTCGCTCTGGCCGCTGGCCCGGGCCCAGAGCATCGCCCCGGCCGCCCTGTTCCGCGACCTGGTCCTGCCCGCCCGCGGCGCCGTGGCGCCGGGATCGCGGCTGGCGGTGGCGCTCGCTGGCCTGGCCCTGGCCGCCCTGGTCTTCTACGGCTCCAGCGACCGGGCGATTGCGCTCTGGTTCATCTTCGGCACCCTGGCCAGCTTCGCGCTCTTCCGCCTGGCCGGCCTCGCGGTGGTCCGCCTGGCCAGCCGGGTCCCGCGGCCGCGCCGGCCCGGCCTGCGCCTGGCGCTGGCCAACCTGCACCGGCCGGGCGCGCCGACCCCCAGCGTCGTGCTGTCGCTCGGCATCGGCCTGACCGTGCTGGTCGCCATCGCCCTGGTCGAGGGCAACCTGGCCCGCCAGATCGACCGCAGCCTGCCCGAGGAGGCGCCGGCCTTCTTCTTCATCGACATCCAGCCCGACCAGGCGGCGCCCTTCGAGGCCCTGGTCCGGGCCCAGCCCGGGGTCCGCGGTCTGGAGCGGGTCCCCATGCTGCGCGGCCGGATCAGCGCCGTGAACGGCACGCCGCCCGCGGCGCTGGAGATCGCGTCCAACGTCGCCTGGGTGTTCCGCGGCGATCGCGGCCTGACCTGGAGCCGGGAGGCCCCCGCCGGGACCCGGCTGGTGGCCGGCGAATGGTGGCCGGCGGACCACGCGGGCCGGCCCCTGGTCTCCCTCGACGCCGAGGTCGGCGAGGCCCTCGACCTGGCGCCCGGAGACAAGCTGACGGTCAACATCCTGGGCCGCGACGTCGAGGTCGAGATCGCCAACCTGCGGCGGATCGACTGGGGCTCGCTCGGGATCAACTTCGTCATGGTCTTTTCCCCCGGCGTCCTGGAGGGCGCACCGCAGACCCAGATCGCCACGGTGCGCGTCGATCCCGATGCCGAGGACGGCCTGGAGCAGGCGGTCGCGGACGGCTTCGCCAACGTCTCGGCGATCCGGGTGCGCGAGGTCCTGCAGACCGTCTCGGACCTGATGGGCCGGCTCAGCCTGGCGGTCCGCGCCATCGCCGGGCTGACCCTGGTCGCCGGGGTCCTGGTGCTGGCCGGGGCGATCGCCGCCGGGCGGCTGCGCCGGCGCTACGACGCCGTGGTGCTCAAGGTCCTGGGCGCGGCGCGGCGCACGGTGGCCGGGGCCTTCATTGTCGAGTACGGCCTCCTGGGCGCCCTGACCGCGAGCATCGCCGCGGCCCTGGGCAGCCTGGCCGCCTACCTGATCCTGACCTACGTGATGCGGGTCGACTTCGTCTTCATAGGCCCGGCCGTGGTGGTGACGGCCGCGCTCGGGACTTTGGTCACATTGCTGGTCGGATTCCTGGGAACCTGGACGGCGCTGTCCCAGAAAGCGGCCCCTTTGCTGCGCAACGAGTGAGCCAAAAATCCACAGTTGTTGTGCGGAAATGTGAATTGTTACGCAGATTTAATGATAAATCCCGGGCGATCTTCCATTGATTCTTGACGCTTGAAGGACGATATTTCTGGCGACGGTTTCACCTTTCTTGGAGATGCGAGCAGATGTCGTTTAATCCGAATCCGAGTACGGTGACGCGCACCCGGGTCGACACGGCTGAAATCGATGCCGGTCTCCGGAAGTACATGCTGCGCGTCTACAACTACATGGCGCTGGGCGTGGCCTTCACCGGGGCAGTTTCGCTCTTCGTCGCCTCGACTCCGCAGATTCTCTTCGCCGTTGCCGGCACGCCGCTGTTCTGGGGCGTGTTCCTCGGCATTCTCGGCCTTGGCTGGTTCGCGCCGCGTCTGATGATGAGCGGCAGCGTGATGACGGCGCAGGTCTGCTTCTGGGTCTACGCGGCCCTCTGGGGTATCGGCATCGCGCCGATGCTGTACTTCGTCGGCGTCCAGCAGGGCGCGCCCGACGATGTGGCCAGAGCCTTCTTCATCGCCACGGCGACCTTCGCCGGCTTGAGCCTCCTGGGCTACACGACGAAGAAGAACCTCAGTGCCTTCGGAACCTTCTTCGCGATGGCGACCATCGGCCTGCTGATTGCGGTTCTGGTCAATGCCTTTTTCGTGCAGAGCTGGGGCTTCGAGCTGGTGCTGTCGATCGGCGTTGTTCTGGTCTTCTCGGCCCTGACCGCCTACGAGACCCAGATGATCAAGAACATGTACTACGAGTCCGACGGCAGCGACGTCGCGACGCGCAAGGCGATCTTCGGCGCCTTCATGCTCTACGGCGCCTTCGTGACGCTGTTCATCTGGATCCTGAACATCCTGAGCTTACTGCGCGGCGAATAGGGATCCGCGCCGCAAGTCTCGGCAAAGCGAACAAAGCCCGGGCCTCAGTGCCCGGGCTTTTCCTTTGGGCGGAAGCTGGCGCTCAGACGCAGCGGCCGCCGTCGACCTCCAGGCAGGCGCCGGTGATGAAGGCAGCCTCCTCGGAGGCCAGGAAGAGCGCCGCCGCGGCGACGTCGGCCGGCTCGCTCATCCGGCCGAGGGGGATGGTGGCGACGAACTTCTCGCGCAGCTCCGGGGTGTCGGGGGCGCCGAGGAAGGTCTCCAGCATGCCGGTCGCGCCGATCACCGGACAGATCGCGTTGACCCGGATCCGGTCGGGCGCCAGCTCGGCGGCCATCGACTTGGTGATGGTGTTCACCGCCCCCTTGGAGCCGTTGTACCAGGTCAGCCCCGGGCGCGGCCGCAGCGCCGCCGTGGAGGAGGTGTTGAGGATGCAGCCGCCGCCCTGCGCCCGCAGCAGCGGCACCGCCTCCAGCGCGGCCAGGTAGATCGCCTTGACGTTGACCGCATAGACCCGGTCGAAGTCCGCCTCGCTGGTCTCGGTCATGGGCTGGTTGACGTGGCTGTAGCCGGCGTTGTTGACCAGCACGTCCAGGCGGCCGTAGGCGTCGGCGGCGGTCCGGACCATCCGGCGCACCGCCGCGCGCTCGGTGACGTCGCAGGCGACGAAGGTCGCGCGCCCGCCGCCCTGAACGATCTCGCCGACCACGTCCTGGCCCGCGGCCTCGGCGAGGTCGGCGGCGACCACGGCCGCGCCCTCCTGGGCGAAGCGGCGGGCGATTCCGGCGCCGAAGCCCGAAGCCGCGCCGGTCACCACCGCAACCTTGCCCCTCAGGCGCTGTCCAGCCGAGTCCACCATGGAGCTTGCCCCTTCACGAGCCGGTTGTCGGATCCGGTTTCTTGTCAAGGACTAGAGCATGCCGTCCGGCTGGCGGTCAAAAGCAATCGGCGCCGGGACGGCGGGGCGTCAGGACAGCGCGCTTCCGGGTTCGGCGGCGACCCGCCCGGTGAGCGCGCGCAGCCGTTCGACCAGCCGCCGGCCCTCGGGACCGGGATCGCCGTCGATGTCGCTGTCGATGACCCCGTGCAGGCAGGCGACGTGGGCCTCGATCACGCGCCTGACTGCAGGGCTCGCGCGCTCCGGCGCCTGGCGCAGCAGGGCGTGCAGGGATTCGCCGATCTCGGTCATCAGGGGATAGCCGAAGCTGCTGCCTTGGCCCTTGACGTTGTGGACCACCCTTCGAACCCGCTCGACGAAGTCCGCCCAGCCGCGCCGTCCCGTGCTCAGGTCCTCGAGCAGGCCGTCGAGGGCGGCGAGGTCGGCCCGGACGCCCTGCAGGTAGATCTCGCGCAGGTCGGCGAGGATCTCCGGCGGCAGGCCGCCGCCCGCGCCCATCGCTTGCTGCTTCGCGACTTGACCGGCCTTGGCGTTGGACATTCGGGGTCCCTGTGGTTGGCCGCGGTTCGCGCAGGCAGGGCCGCAGCGCCGGTCAGTCTAGGCAGCGAGCGTTAACGCAGTGTAAGGATCTGGCTTCAGGCGGCGCCGGGATGATCGAGGACGATCCGGAAGCGGCCGGCCAGGGCTCCGGTCTCGACCTCCGGCGCCGGGCGCAGGGCGACCAGGACGCTGGCCCGGGCCTGCGGGTCGCGGATCCGGTTGAGCACCCCGTCGGTGGCGTTCAGCGGCTCGCCCTCGACGTACATCTGGGTCGAGAAGGGCTTGAGGCCAGGCGC